>JAHDWY010000447.1 GCA_023384315.1 Candidatus Hydrogenedentota bacterium
TGCAGCGTATAGAATCGTGCCTGGCGCGCCCATGCAATGCTCCAGGGCGATAGGGCGAGGGCGACAGCCGCGACGACTGCGGTGGGCCCGCCGAGAAGCCGTCGAAGGATACCGTAGGTCAACAGAACGTTCAGCGCGTTGAAGACGACCGATGGCGCGCGAACGGCGAACTCGCCGTCCCCGAACAGGAGAATCTGAAGGGCCAGCAGGTAGTTGTACAGGGTGCCTTCGGTGAACACGGTGCCGCCCAGAAGCAGGGGTAGCCCGTGATCCGGAATCCCCTTCGCGACAAAGACGTGGATGAGTTCATCGTGCCATAGACTGGGCGCGGCCAGGTTCGAGAATCCCAACAGCAGGGCGGCCAGCGCGGCGAGCGCTACCGCGACGCGTTCCCAAGTGGGCCTGGCGCCATCCGTGCCATGGGAATCCATCTGACTGTACGGCGAACCCGAGTTCAGCAACGGAATAGCCACTCCTGGAAGACGAAAACCGTACCCCCTGGGGACTGGCGTTCGTGTCTCATGCTTTCTCGACCTCCACCGAAATCATGCTACCTCGAAGGGAAAAGCATATCACGTCCTCCAG
Organism: Candidatus Hydrogenedentota bacterium; assembly: GCA_023384315.1. Classification (GTDB taxonomy): domain Bacteria; phylum Hydrogenedentota; class Hydrogenedentia; order Hydrogenedentales; family SLHB01; genus JAHDWY01. The sequence goes on from JAHDWY010000447.1 coordinate 586, forward strand.
ACAACACAGCGCGATTGCCGGAAGGAGTACGAATTCCTTGAGGATCCAAATGAGCCGAAGAGAACTTGCGGGGGGCCGATGGACAGCAGGGCTCATGCGATCCTCCACAGGGTTCGCCCGCAGACCCAGCCGCCGTGACAGGAGGTGTTGGGCGTCCGCAAGATTACTTTCGAAGAATCGGCCCTGGTAGGTGACCCTCTTCACACGCATGCCTGGCGGGAGGAGGGCCGCAAGCGCGTCGACATCGTATCCGTCGACCTTATGATCGTCGGGGTCCACGTGTAGACCCAGCCAGCGGCACACCCGCATGCCGTGCGTGGTTGTGGGACAGGAGATCCGCAGCACGCCTCCCGGACGCAGCACCCGATCGATTTCGTGGAGCATGGCGGAGGGGTCGTCCAGATGCTCGATGATGTGCGAAGCGACGACTACGTCAAACGCTCCGTTTCGGAACGGCAATCGGCAGGAGTCGCCAAGGGTCATGCGATTGCGGGAAATCGTATTGAGAGCGCTCGCTATGCGGCGCGTTTCGTCGAGGCTGGCGGGGGAGCGATCGCAACTGACGGCCGACATTCCGGCCAGCGCCGCAAGAAGGGAATTGGATCCGGCGCCGGAACCTACATCGAGCAGTCGGCAGTGTCCGGAGCGAATCATACGCCGGAGAAACCGGCGGACGGGACCCACACCCAATCTCGCGCCGATGTGCCAGAACGTGAGATAATATGGTGGAAATCGGTATACCTCGAACATGTGCCGTATGTTTTTCCGGTGGATTGTTAGATTTTGCCGCGCCGGGGCGAACGGCATTGTAGAGTATCGGCGTGCACATTGCCCAATGGGATTGCATAAACGCCAACAGTATCGCCGAGAACGAGACTTTCATGGTTGAACCGCCAAGAATAGTAGTTATTTCCCGACACGAGCCGGCAGCGGCTTGGGCGCGTGAAGTCCTCCGTGGAACGGGACTGTTGGAACACCCGGACGAGGCGTCTCCGTTGCGCCTGCGAGGCGGTGTCATCCTGGAGTTTGCGGCGGACTCCGGCTATCTAGACTCGTGTTCGAACGGCGTGGCACTTGTGCGAATCGTCGACCCGGCCGAGTCCAACGGCGATGCCTGCCCGGACCCGCGCAGATGCAACGTGCCGGCGGGGGATCCAACCGCGTTCGCGATTGCGGTGCAACTGTGTACGGAACTCTTGGCCAGCCGCATGAAGCTCCGCGACGTGGAGTGCGCGCTCGCCTACCGGGTCCAATTCGAGACCCTTCTCACGGAGCTATCGTCACGACTGGTCCATACCTCATCGATCGATTTGAGCGAGGTGATCGCTGAGGCTGTGACCATGATCGGGATCTTCACAAACGTCGACCGGTGCTACCTCTTCCAGTTCGATGAGGAGGGGTCTATCGCAACGTTTACGCACGAATGGTGCGCCGCGGGGATCGAGTCTCACCTGACCTTGTTTTCCCGTGTGGATTTGGCGGCGTTTCCGTGGACCCACGAAATGTATCTGCGCATGAAGTACATCTACATTCCCAGGATCGAAGATCTTCCCGATTCGGCCAAGGAAGAACGCGCCATCTATCAGACTACGGGGATCCGATCCGTGTTGGCGGTGCCGCTGGCAGTGAATCGTCGTCTGCTGGGCATTCTGGGGCTGGCAACACAGCGCGCCGAACGCACCTGGATGGAAGAGGACATCCGAATGCTGGAAGCGCTTGCGCAACTCATCGCCAATGCGCTCGAACGTAAACGAAACGATGCGGCATTGTCTCGCGTGGAAGGCCGATTTCGCGAGATTGCGGATTTGCTCCCCATTGCGATCGGGATTCACGCGGATTCGCGTTTCGTGTATGCGAACCAGGCGGCGGAATCCATCTCAGGGTATACGCGGGAAGAGGTCTTGCTCCGGGACGTGTTTTCCTTTCTTCATCCTGGCGACACGGATACCGTTCGCGAACATTTGGACGCATTGGCGCAGACGGGTGCCGAGAAGTCCCACGAGGTGCGCTTCTTCAACAAACACGGAGAGGAACGCTGGGCTGAGTTGCAGTCCCGCATGATCGAATTCGACGGGAAACCGTCTTATCTTCTCGCGGCAGTAGATACGACCGATCGCAAACGCACCGAAAGCGCACTGCGCGAGAGCGAGGAACGCTTGAGGAGCCTTCTCGAAAACATGCCGGTCATGATGGACGCCTTCGATGTGGAGGGTACCATCATCGTCTGGAATCGGGAATGCGAACGGGTAACCGGCTACCGTTCCGAAGAGATTGTCGGGAATCCGCGTGCTATAGAAATGCTCTATCCCGATGCGGCCAATCGAGAGCGCATGTTCGAGGAGTTTGACCGGCTGGGATCTGATTTCCGCGACTGGGAAACTCAACTCACGTGCAAAGACGGCACACTGCGCACCATATCGTGGGCGAGCATTTCGGGACTGTTTCCGATATCCGGCTGGGCCTATTGGGCAGTCGGCATGGACGTAACGGAACGCAAGCTTCTTGAGAAGCAGGTTCTGGAAATCAGCGCCCGCGAGCAGATCCGCATCGGTCAGGACCTGCACGACCGCTTGGGACAACTGCTGACGGGGCTGGGATTCAAGGCTCAATCCTTGGCGGATCGGCTCGGAGAGCGCGGATTGGGCGAGGCTGAAGCGGCCGAACGATTGGTTGGGCTCGTTTCGGAATCCATTGCCTTGACACGCAGTTTGTCCAAAGGGCTGCAACCGGTGGAGGTTGGGGCCGACGGCCTGATGACCGCGCTGGAGGAGTTGGCGCTGCAAGCGAGGGACCTTTACGGCGTTCATGCCGAGTTCTTGTGTGAAGAGCCGGTCCTCGTCGAAGACAATTCCATGGCGACGCACCTGTACCGGATCGCCCAGGAAGCGGTCAATAATGCTGCGAAGCATGGCACGCCGGGCTCGATCGAAATCCGGCTCACGTCGGACGATGGATCGCTGTCCCTATCCGTGGAGGACGATGGGATTGGCCTGGACCCGAGCGAGCAGCCGAATGGCGGGTTGGGTATGAACATCATGGCCTATCGGGCAAGTGTCATAGACGGAAAACTAGAATTGCGGCCCCGTCCCGGAGGCGGAACGACAGTGTTGTGCAATGTGCGATTGACGACGCCTACTGGACCTGCGCCTTCCCAGCCCCAACGTGGAGAACTCGGGTGAACGGAACCACCGCATCCGTACTGATCGTGGACGATCATCCCATTGTCCGTGAAGGATTGACGGAATTGATCAACCGCGAGCATGGTCTCAGCGTATGCGGAGTAGCGGAATCGGCACGACAGGCACTGCAATGTGCCGTGCAGTTGAATCCGGATATCTTCGTCATCGATCTTTCCCTCGAGGATCTCAATGGGTTGAGTTTGATTAAGGATCTCCGCGCTCGTTCCGTGACAACGCCCATCCTGGTGTTGTCGATGCACGACGAGACGTTGTACGCGGAGCGTGCGCTACGGGCCGGCGCGCAGGGGTACATCATGAAGCGGGAAGCCCCTACCAAAGTCATCGACGCCATTCGGCAGGTCCTCCGCGGCGACGTGTATTTGAGTCCTGAGATGTCGTCCCGGCTCATGCAACGGTTGGTCGGCAGCCGGAGTCCTGCGGAGGTACCGTCAATCGCCCGGTTGAGCGATCGCGAGCTGGAAGTTTATACGCTGGTCGGCCAAGGGTTGAAGACACGCGAAGTGGCGGCAAAATTGAACCTGAGCGTGAAGACGGTCGAGACCTACCGGGAACACATCAAGGAGAAACTCGGTCTCAAGAACGCCACGGAGCTGGTCCAGAGCGCGATTAAATGGGTTCACACCGAGCGTACCGGACCGTAACGCCTACCGCCGCGTTTGCCAGCCGTGGTCGAGGGGACCGTGACCTTGACCGAGCGACAACGCATGCCGAATCGCACCGGTGACGTAGTCTTTCGCGCGGGCCACCGCAGCGGCGGCATCCAACCGCAGGGCCAGACACGCGGCAATGGCGGCGGAATAGGTGCAGCCCGTACCGTGCGTGTTCCTGGTGTCAAT
>JAHDWY010000448.1 GCA_023384315.1 Candidatus Hydrogenedentota bacterium
TCAGCCCGTCCAAGCTGATGGAGAAGTACGTGGGGAACGAAGTCACGCTCATCAACTTCGACAACGACATCGCGGTCGGCAAGACCGAGGCTGAACTGCTGAGCGTGAACGAAGGGCCTATCTACAAAGTCGGCAATGAAATTTACCTGGGTTATCCGGGTCAGGTCGTGCTGCCCGAGATCCCCGAGAACCTGATCGCCCGGCCCTCGCTCATCTGGCTGCTGGACAACGAAGGCACAGACCAGACCATCGAGGTGACCTACCTGACGGGAGGGCTTTCCTGGCAGGCCGACTACGTGATCACGCTGGCGAAAGACGATTTGTCGCTCGATCTCGAAGGCTGGGTGACGCTGAACAACCAGTCCGGAGCAACGTACACAGATGCCAAACTGAAACTGGTGGCGGGCGATGTAAACATCGTGCAGCCGACCGGTGGATTTGGTGGTGGTGGATTTCAGGCGGGAGCCGAAATCCGAATGATGAAGGCGCAAGTCGTGCAGGAATCGTTCGCGGAGTATCACCTGTATTCACTTCCCAGGCAGACGACGATCAAGCAGAATCAGTCCAAGCAGGTCAGCCTGCTTACCGCCGAAGGGGTAACCGCCGGGAAACAATACGAGTACCGCGGCAATGAGTCGTATTACAGCCAGAAGATGGCGCCGTTGGACCACGAAAACGTGGGGGTGTTTCTGGTGTTTCAAAATGAGAAGGAAAACCAGCTTGGCATCCCGCTGCCCTCGGGAACCATGCGCGTGTACCAGGAAGATTCTGAGGGCATGTTGCAGTTCGCGGGCGAGGATCGGATCGAGCACACGCCGAAGGATGAAGAAGTACGCCTCCGCATGGGCAACGCTTTCGATGTCGTCGGCGAACGCACGCAGACGGACTATCGCGTCATTTCGGACAACGTGTACGAATCCGCATACGAGATCAAGATCCGAAACCACAAGGAATCGGACGTCACCGTGGACATCGTGGAACCGATGCCCGGCGACTGGGAGATTCGCGAGCATTCGCAAGACTTCGTCAAGAAAGACGCGCGTACGGCCGTATTCACCGTCAACGTACCCAAGGACGGCGAGGCGGTCGTGACGTACCGGGTCGTGGTCTCGTACGGTGGGCCGATCCCGTTGCCCATGCCGAAGCCGTTGAGCGCGCCCGCGGCCAGCGCGCCGCCCGTGCGATCCCTCCGGTAGTTCGAAGACGGACGCCGCCAGCGGTGATGCGCAGCGGATGTAGCGCAGGCGTCCCCGCCTGCAAGTACGTCTTTGGATTGAACCCCAACAGAATGCAGGCGGGGACGCATGCGCTACATACCGCGCGTCCACCGGGCCACGTGAGAATTACTTTGCAGACACGCTCTTAAACTGCGGACTTGGCTTTCTCGGCGACCGGCATCCATTCGGAGCCGATGAGCTTCCGGTAGTCTTCCACCGTTCCGCTGGAGAGATAGCATTCGATGATCCACCGTCCAAGAGGGAGCAGGTCCGGGGTCATGAACGATTCCAAATTCTTGCGGAAGAACCGGTCCAGAATCGCCGCGCCCTGGTCGTAGGCTTCTTCGCCGACTTCCGGCTGCGTGTCCACCTGTAGGAACCAGCGGGGGATGTTGGCGCCTTCCACGGTCACGTCGTGGAGGGCGTACCCCAGCAGGGGGGACCGGGCCGGCCGGATCTGATTCGAGCGGAAGCGCGCCATCCCGCGGCGGGCCAGGTATTCGCGGGCGATCCATTGGGGCATAAAGCTCGTGTACCAGGCGCCGATGTGCTGGTTCGGACACAGGATGTACAGGGTCGCCGGCGTGGCCTCGATCTGTTTCAGCAACAGATTCGCGTGGTGCACCTTGCGGCCGGTGGCGAAGGGCCAGTAGGACCCGACGCCTTCACTGGTCATTTCTTCCGTGTCCACGATGCTAGGATTGGCATATCCGCGCGGGGCGACGAGCCGCCACAGCCAGGCGAGGGCCGGCGGAAGGATGTGGAAGAGCCCGATGATGCCGTAGTTCGGGTTTTCCCGGGTACACGGGGGAGTACGCACGCCGAGACTCCGGATGTCCACGGTCACCGCGCCTTCGACGACGTCGGGGATGGCCCGGCGGGGAACGATGACGCGCGGGTTGGGGCACGGTTTGCCCGGCGCGTCTTCCACGTGCTCCCAGATCAATGCACGGCCGTTCGGCACGGCGTCGATGTTAAGAAAGAGCAGCGGTTCCGGCGGTTGGGCGGTAAGGCGCTCCAGATGCGGGTCCGTGGCGTATTCCTGAATGTGGTTCACGCGAACAAACCACGCGTTCTCAGCATCCACGACGCGAAGCTTCCCGTCGGATTTCTGGATGGACGGGTGGCACAGGGCCATGTCGTCCGTCACGGGCCGGATATCGCAACCGCGGGGCATGGTGACGTGGCGCGTTTCGCCGGTCACAATGTTGCGACCCAGGAGGAGACGCCCGTCGGCTTCGCGGTGCGCCTGCTCGAGCATCTCGCTCTTGCCACCGCCGCTGGCGCCCTCGTGCATGATGGTGACCACGTTGTCGTAGGGCGTGACTACCTGTGCGGTCGAACAATGGGCGGTGATCCACCCTTCCTTTTCGCCGAGGTTCAACAGACTTCCATACACGCCTTTCTTGGCGCTGGGTCCGGGGTAGAGGTTATAGGAAAAGATCTCGTGCAACTCTTTCGAGCGGTTGTGCACGACGATCTGCCGGCCGTCGAAGTGGGTGTGGCGGAATGGAGGGGCAACGTAAATGACCAGGCGCGGTTTGAAGGACTCGTGGAGCGCATCGTAGGGAAGGATCTCTTGCAGGAGCGCGAGGCCCAAGGCGAAGAATCCCGCGTTGGCCGGCGCGATCACCATGGCTTCGATGCCCATGTTCTCCTTGCCGGCACGGAACGCGAAAGTGACGAGTTCCTGTTTCTTCATCCACGCGAAGGTTTCTTTGCGGAGCCCGTCGAAAGGCTTGCCGTATTTCTCTTCGAAGGTGATCTTGTCCGTGGGGAGGTCGTCGCCCATGACCATGCTTTCGGGATCGCGCCGGCGCATGTACGGCTCCAGGTAGTTGGCCGATACGCCGTTGCGGACGCGGACCACATTTGCCTCGACGACCGTGCCTTTCTTGGGGATTTCGTAGCTGACTTCAAACGAGTCGCTATCCGCTCCGCCACAGGCGAGGTCAATGATCTCGCTCGAAGTTCCGACGACGGTAACCTTTGGACAGGCGGACAGAATGTCGGCTGCGTCCTTCGGGGGATTCAGTTTCTTCCACATGGTCTTTTTCACCTTTCCGAATATGGTTTAGGGCCGCTTCGCGGTCCCCGTACGCTCCTTGGATACACGTATTCCGACCTCATAGAGATCGAAAACGGAGTGGACGCCGGATTGCTCCGGTTTTATCGGCACCGGGCGCAAAACCCCTGTACCTCATTTGGCCGGGATGCGCACGACCGGGCCGAACCCTCAGGCCGCGTCGCGCGCCAGTTGGCGGTATACGCGCTCCAATCGAGCCGCGCTCTCCTCCCACGTCATGCTTTGCGCGCGGAACCGGGCCGCTTCCGCGCGTTGGCGCGCCGCCGACGGATCGTCTAGCAGGGAACAAATGGCCGATGCCATCGATTCCGTATCGTACGGGTCCACCAGCAAGCCGGTCTCGCCGACGACTTCCGGCAGTGCTGAAACCTCGCTCGTCATCACGGGCGTGCCCGCCGCCATGGCTTCCAGAACCGGCAGTCCGAAGCCCTCGTATAACGACGGGTACAAACAAGCGCGCGCACCCCGCAACAACAGTATGACCTCGTCCCGCCGAAGGTATCCGGCGAGGACGACGTCCCCGTTTCCAGACGCCGCGCGAATCGCTTCGACGATTCCATCGCTTTTCCAGCCGAGCGCGCCGACGAGCAGCAATTGGGGGATCTTTTCCCGTTCGCTGCGCACCCGATCGTACGCCTGGATCAGCCGTTCAATATTCTTGCGCGGTTCCAACGTACCGAGCTGGATAAAATAGTCCCGGTCGAGACCGATCCGCGCCTTCAGTGCCGCTTGCGCGGTCTCGTCGAACGGCGCCTCGAATTCTTCCAGGCGGACCCCATTCGGGACGACATGAATTCGCTCGGGCGCTACGCCCATCAATTCCACGAGTTCGGCCTTGCAGTGTTCCGAGACCGCGATCAAGGCGTCCGCCTCGTGGGCGCACTGGCTTAGCAGCCTCGTCTGCACTTCCACCGTTCGCTCGGTATGGGTCTCCGGAACGCGAAGAAAGGACAGATCGTGAATCGTGACCGCCCGGACCGCGCGCCGCGCAGCGGGCGTCTGGTGACACAGATTGTGGGCGATATCCACGTTGCCGGCAAACCATTCGATAGGAGGCCAGCCAAACCGCGTCCAGAGGCCGTATTTTAGCAAACGGGCGCTGGGAAGTACGAATTGCCGTTCAATCTCCGGCAATTCCTTTCGCAACAGCGCTTTACCACGAGTGTCACCCGTGGCGACTACCTTGTATCCAAGATTTGCGCGTCGCCGCAGGAGGGCCTGAACCTGGTAGATCGCGGCGTACCCCACCCCCGTAAGCGGGTACTCCGCCGCGCAGCTCAAGTCTAGGGCAATCGTGGTCTGAGGTGCATTCA
>JAHDWY010000449.1 GCA_023384315.1 Candidatus Hydrogenedentota bacterium
TCGGCGACTTCCAGCAATGTCTTTTCGGCATGCGCACGTCCTTGAAGATGAAGATCGCGGAAACCGGCGGCGTTAGCACGGGCGATGAAGCATTCTCCCGGCTGCAAGTCCTGATTCGCGCCTATATGCGGATGGACTTCGCGATCCTTCGCCCGACGCACTTCACCAAGATCACGGGCATCCTGGCCTAAACAATAACCAAGGACCGGGGCGAGGTGTCTGCCCCGGTCCCATAAGGAATAGAGCATCATGCAGAGACTCTACGAAGCAACGAAAATCGACATCGGGCTTGTCTCGCAAGCCTTGAACAATACCAACGCCACGGGGCGGTACTTCGCCATGAAGGACTACGGCTCCGCGTTGGCAATCCTGAACGGCGGCGCAATGGCCGCTACCAAAACCACGAAGATCGAAGTATTCGAGGCGTCCGACGAGGACGGCACCGGCGCACAACTTATCAGCGGCGCAACGGCCACGATTACGGCCAATACGAACGTCACGAAAGCGACTATCGCGCTGGCTACCGTCCTGAATGGCGAGGCGGTCACGATCAACAACCTGACGTTTACCGGGCACACTGACACGACCACGGCGGCGGATCGGGAATTCTCTATCGCGGGCGACGATACCGCAGACGCGGCGGCGCTGGCTGGACTGATCAACGATGCGACCTATGGCGTACCGGGCGTCACGGCGGCGGCAAACACCGGCACGATTACGCTCACGGTAGATGATCCCGGCTCTCGCGTGCTCACGATTTCGTCCGAAGATGCGACGTTCACGATTGCCACGGTTGAAGCGCAAGCCTACGTTGAATTGGACGACTTCGATCTGAGCGATGGATTCACTCATATCGCGTGCAAAGTCACGACCACGGCCAACAGCAACGTGGCCGTTGTGCTCTTGCGCGGGAAACCGGACGGCGCTGTCACGCAGAAGGTGGGCGCGTCCGCGAGTATCTAGTGCATTCCTTGCGCGGACCTGTAGTTCGCGCGATTACTCGCAGCACGGGGGCGGCGCATATCGCCCAGTCGTTTGCGCCGCCCCCGAGGCCGAGCAAAAGTTTAACGGTCTCTCGTCTCCCTCTCCTGGCGGGGCGCCGCGTTTTTCTCCGCTTCGCGCGGCGTCCCGCACCCCATGAAAGGATCGGCAATGGCGAAGTGTCGTAACGATGGATTCCACTTTTCCAAGGAACAACTACTTCAGGGCGTGCTGTCTCAATCATTCATCGAAGCCGACGTACCGGATCGGTGTTGGGAACCATTGTGCGAAGCCGTCATGCAGCGGGCGCAGAAGTCGGGGCTACTGGCGGGGCCGTGGCCGAAGTCGCGCGGGACACGGGGCGACGAAGATTCAATCTTTCTGTTTGGACCGGATCGTGTGGGGATTCCCCGCATCACGGCGGACACGGACTGGGATTGACGGATGAAACCCTTACCGCAGCGGAGATCATTCAACCTGGGGCATCCTGGGGCGTGTGAATAGTTAGATCATGGACAGCGAACCGAACATAGCACCGATACCCCGGATGTTGCTTGACCGTGAAGCAATGGCGGCGGCGATATCCGTCTGTGCAGCGACGTTGGACGGTATGCGGAAGGCCGGATGCCCACAGATTACGATCCCCGGTACGAAGAAGGTGTTGTTCGATCCCGTTGATGTTGTCGCCTGGCTGAAGGAACAGAGCGTACCATGCACGGAAACCTTGGCGGCGGCGAAGGAACGGGCGGACGTTGTTTTCGGTCCCAGGCGGGCGAGTTGAAATCCATGGGGCACAGGTTCATGATGATCGCGTCAATTGAAAACGGGGCCGATGGACGCTGGAAACGTCTACCGACCCCTGACCGCGAATCGCATGAGGTTAGCATGCTTGCGGCTGTCCCGCATTGTACCTGCCTCATGCGTTCCCGGCAAACGGAGGGACGCATCGTATGAAACCACACGAGATTGAAGCGGCGATCCGCGAACGGCTGGACGGGCGTGTCCATGAGTACGCAATCGGCATGGACCGGGCAAGCTGGAACGAACTTGTGATCGAGGTCCAATGCGGACAGCAAACCATCGAGCAACAGGCGGATACAATCCGGGCATGGGCGAATGGAGGTAGCACGCTATGAAGGGCGTAAAGATTCGACAACGGAAGCGGCAAGGCAGTACGGCGGTCATGCTGGACTACTTTGACGGCAAGAAGCGCGTGCAACGGGTATTCGGTTCCGCGTCTACGGATGACGGGCTGGCTATCGTGTTGGAAGCTGCGGAGCGGGAAGCGGCGCAGATATACGCGGACCTGCTCCATGGGCGGTATCGTCCAGGCGTAGGCGACAAGCCCATCGACGCGATCCTGACCGAATTCTTGGAGTACATCGAAGCATCCCCACGGGCCGTGTCTACGAGGGAACTGTATGCACTTCACATTGGCCGGTTCCGAAAGTTTCTCGCGACCACGAAGGCGAAATGGGCGCGTGACCTGACCCCTGACCTTGTGGTTGATTTCATCCGGTCACAGAAATCGTCGGCACCGGATACCATCCGATCATCCGTTTCGATGTTGTCTACCGCGTTCAAACGAGCCGTCAACCGTGGCGACCTGCAATTGAATCCTTGCGCCCATGATGACGTGAAGGAGATCAAACCATCCACACGGGCGCATGAACGGAATTTCACGGATGAAGAATTCGAGAAGCTACTGCGTACCGCGCGGGCGTGGGGTATCGAGGAGGCCGATCTAACGGCGGACTTCTTTATACTCCTGGGCGAAACGGGTCTGCGGTTGTCCGAAGGGCTGATGCTGCGATGGTGTGACGTGAACCTCGATCCTGATGGTTCATTCCTTCGCGTGCAAGCGCGTCCAGGATGGACACCCAAGACAAAGCAGAGCCTTCGCCGCGTGCCATTGTCGCCACGGGTAGACGCGATGTTACGGCGGCGGCTACGGGAAGCTGGCATGCTCAATCCTTCGGCGCGAATCTTTCCCGAACGCTGGACGCGGAAGTCTATCGAGCGGCGGTTTGATCGCATTCTCAAAAGGGCCGGCATGCGGGAGCGCGACGAGGCGACGGGCGATAAGCTGCGGGTCCATTCCTTGCGGCATTACTTCGCGACTACCCTTGTACGGGCCGGAGTGAACGCGGCAACGGTACGCGACCTGTGCGGGCACTCCTCCATAGAGATGACCAATCGGTACTTCACAATGCCGAACAGTGAGGCCTTCGGCGCGGTGGCGCAAGCCTTCGATCCGCGTCACAAAAACGTCACGAACCCCATTCGATTCCATTCGATTCCATTGGTTTCTGATGGAAATAACGTCACAAGCGGCAATGGATGACGGCTCCATAAGTCATTGTCGCGCATAGTTTAACACCCACCGTACTACCCCGGTAGATGGAGCACAGGCATAGGCCACCCGCAAGTCACGTAAGCGCGCGGAGTCCGCCTGCGACGCGTGATGCACCCCAAATTCGTTGAATCCCCTCGCACCCATCAGGCATACTCGCCCATCGTTGTTCACACGTTCTCCGAGGAATCATGCCAGGTAAACAGCAGGCCGTCGCTTCCGGCAAGGAACTACAAACGGAAGTCGCCTCCTTGGGCGCAACCTTGGGTCTCGTCGTTGAATTGGAGGTCCCGGTCGGGCGGCGCATCTGGGGCGCGAAGCGGCGGATCGACGTCGTGCTCAAGCATCCCGAAACCCGCGTGAGCCTGGGCGTCGAGTGCAAGTTTCAAGACGGCCAAGGGAGTGCGGAAGAGAAGATCCCCGCAACCTTGGAAGATATCCGCGCGTGGCCCATTCGCGGAATCGTCGTGTATTCGGGCCGGGGATTCTCGAGCAACATGGAGTCGTACCTGCTGTCCACTGGAATGGCCGTAAATCTGATCGATCTCCGGGACTGGTTGGAGTTGTACTTCGGACTATGAGTTACACCCGCCGGAAGCTGGAGGTCCCGCGTCCATTTCTGAAGTGGGTGGGAGGGAAGGGGCAACTCCTGGGCCCCCTCATCGCCCAAGTCGAAAGAGCGGGCGATTTCGGCCGTTACCACGAGCCCTTCGTTGGCGGTGGCGCGTTGTTCTTCGAACTCGTACGAACTAATCGGTTGCGCCGGAATACCAAGCGCGCGTATCTCAGCGACAACAACGAGCGGCTGATCGCCGCGTACCTTGGCGTGAAACAAGATGTCGAGCGGGTGATCGACCATTTGCAGCGCCATCGCGAAAAACACTCCGAAGAATATTACTACGCCCTGCGCGATGCGGTGCCCGAGGACCTCTTTGAACGCGCGGCTCGCATCATCTACCTGAACAAGACCTGCTACAACGGGTTGTTCCGCGAGAACAGCCGAGGCATCTTCAACGTCCCCTTCGGGCGATACAAAAATCCCCGCATCTGCGACGAGGTAAATCTCCGCGCCACGTCGGAAGCGCTTCAGCGTGCCGACATTTCCGTCCAGTCGTTCGAGATGGTCGTGGGCCGCGCGAAAGCGGGGGACCTCGTGTACTTCGATCCGCCCTACGATCCCGTGTCGAAGACCGCATCGTTCACCGCCTACGACCGTGGCGGGTTTGGGCGCGCGGAGCAGCAACGTCTGGCAGACGTTGCACGTACCCTGGACGCGAA
>JAHDWY010000450.1 GCA_023384315.1 Candidatus Hydrogenedentota bacterium
ATCTCTAGCATATACTATTCACCCTTGGCGGTACCAACGGGGCCATTTCGGTATCTAAACCTGCCACGGCCAAGACGATATGAATGAGAATAGGCAACCGGTTCAAAACAGGAACATATGAACGCAGAAATCGTGATGATCGGTACCGAACTGCTCTTGGGGCAGATCGTGGACACTAACGCCGCCCACATTGGCCGCACGCTCGGCGAGAACGGCATCAGCCTCTACCAGAAAACGACCGTTGGTGATAATCGGCAACGGATCGTTCGCGTGCTGGAGTCGGCACTGGCGCGGGCCGACGTGATTATCACATCCGGCGGATTGGGGCCCACCGAAGATGACCTCACCCGCGAGGCGGTGGCGGACGTGTTCGGGCGGAAGCTCGAGTTCAGGCAGGAGTTGTTCGATGAACTCGTCGCCCGGTTCGCCTCCGTGAAACGTCCCATTACCGAGAATAATAAGAAACAAGCCACGGCGCCGGAGGGGGCGGAGATTATCCCCAACCCCAACGGCACCGCGCCCGGAATCATCTGCGGCGACAGCCGGGGCGAGGTGATCTGCCTGCCCGGAGTGCCACTCGAGTTGTACGCCATGCTTGAGGAATCGGTCCTCCCCTACCTTCGGCGACGCTACGGCCTCAAGGCCGGCCTCTACCACCGCGTATTGAAAGTCTGCGGCGTCGGCGAATCCTGGGTGGACTCCCGCATGGGGGATTTGATGGCGCGGCTCGAGAACCCAACGATCGGCGTACTCGCTTCTCCGGAATGGGTGCGCATCCGCATTACGGCCCGGGCGGAATCCGAGGACGAAGCGCGGGAACTCCTGGAACCCGTCGAGCAGGCCGTTCGTGAACGGCTGCCGGGCCTCGTCATGGGCACGGGCGACGACACGCTGGAGGGTGTCGTGGACGGGCTCCTGCAACAGCGCGGTTGGACCCTCGCCGTGGCCGAGACCTTCACGGGCGGTATGATTGCACAGCGATTGACCGCCGCCGGAGCCCGCGCGTTCGCTGGCAGCACCGTATTCGCCTGCTCCGGCACCACAGGCCGGGGCGTGGACAAGCGTGCGCGGGATCAGGCAGAGGCCGTTCGCGATCAGTTTCACGCCACCTGCGGCCTGGGGATCGCGGCCGCCCCGGAGTCTCGCGCCCTCGCCGGCGAGTTCGTCACGCCCGACGGCCGCCACACGTGGACATCCCACTACCGCGACCTCGACCCCTTGAACCAACTTCGCGCCTCTACCATCTTCATGGAACGCGTACGCCGCGTTCTGGCCGGCGTCGATACCGAACACCAGGACGCCAAGGTCTAGCGGGACCCCGCCCGGTTCACTATCCGGGTCCCGGCTTCCCTCCCCCGTTCCCGGGTTGATTCGGGGCTGGAGATTCGGTATTCTTCCCCAGATGGCGCGGAAGGGTGCAACGATTACCTCCCCCCGAGAGCTTCCCGCCTCCCGTCCTTGAGAGAAGGAGAACATAACGATGTTCGAAGTACTCGCGCTGATGCTTCTCTCGCATCAGCCGCTGCAACCCGTGGTGCAGGGCGAAGCCTCGTACTACACCGTGGCCAGCAGCAGTCAAACTACCGCATCCGGTGAAATCCTTGACGACAATGGGTTTACGTGTGCCATGCCCGACGGTGAATTTGGCACGTATTATCTGGTTGTCGCCGAGAACGGCCAATCGGTCATCTGCCGGTTGAATGACCGGGGACCCTATGTCGGCAATCGGGTTATTGACCTGTCGAAAGCCGCGATGCGGGCCATAAGTCCAAATGCAGGAACGGTTAACGTATCTGTTTACGGACTTGGGCAAAGCATTCCGCCACAACTCATCCGACGTCCCGAAAGTTAGCGCAACCCCAAAATGCCGCCATCGGGGCTTCCCAATGCGGAAGCCCCGACTTTCCAGTGTTGCCCGTCGAGCCTTACGCGCTTGGCGGCAGGACGGCTTTCACAAAATCCAGAGCCCCAAGCGTTTCCAACAACTCGACCGGAATCGCGACATATAACGTGTTCTCCGAGTGCATCTCGGCGACCACCTTGCCTCCTGCGTCGCGGATCGCTCTGGCTGTTTCCAGGTCGATTTTCTCGACCTTCACAAATACCCGGACGATACCGTTTCGCACGTTCACAGCACCCTCGGTGTAGTTCCCGTTCCGGACTTTTGCTGCCAAACCACGAAGTTCTGGCGCCAGCTTGGAGACGACGCGCGTTTCAGGCTCGGGCAAAACCTCCTGACCAACGGCCTCGTCTGCCGCGGCTTCACTCTTGGACGGCGCCATCGGAGCGCTGGACTCCAACCGGATACCCTTCGATGCTGCCATCGGGGCGGACTGCGGTACCGCACCGGCGGCACGACCCATGAGCATCGCTCCCTCGTCGCGGTCGCCGAAGACACCTTCGTAGCTAACGCCGTCCGGCATCTCGACGGGAACCTGGACCGTTCGCGTGCGGCCGTTTTCGTTTACGACCCGTTCTTCGACAGCCACGAAGCTCGTGTATTGCGTAACCAGGGAGAATTCGAGACCAAGGTCGATGATGTCCTGCTGAATCCCCGGCTTGGGGTGGCCGACCTGCATGCCGAGCCAATCCTCCGCCATCAGCCACTCGATCCGCTGGCGTGCCCACAACGAGGCCAGCACGTCATTCGCCGGCTCATCGCCGGGTAGCGTAACGGGAATCGCGCGCTCGAACGGTCCCTGCGCCGTGTTCCCGCGAATCGTCACAGTACCTTTCCCTCGTCCCGCGTAACGGCCCGTCAACACGATCGGCTGCGAAGCGAACAGGTCGGGAATCGCATTCGGCGCGGGATACAGGTCCCTCACAGGTAATCCCTCGAACTCGATGGAGATGTCGGTCAACACGGGACTCTGTATCCGTTCGTGGAGCCGCTGCGCCGCTTCGTCGCCGTCGGATTCCAGCGTGATGACCTCCGACGCGCCCCGGCCTTCGCGGCCCATGCCTTCGATGAGGAATCGGTTGACGGAACTGCCAATCCCGAAAGCAAACACCCGCGCCTGATTCACGTTCTTCCGAATCGCATCCAGGATCGCCATGTCATTTCCGATGAACCCGTCCGTCATGAAGCACACGACGCGGAGCCGTTCGGGATCGTTCTGGTTCCCCAGCGCCGCCTGGATGGCCTGCATCATCTCCGTGCCCCCGCCGCCTTCCAGGTTGGCGAGGTATTCGAGCGCCTTGGCGCGGTTCGGATTCGTATTGGGTACGGCGCGGTCAAAGCAATATCCCAACCCGCCGGCGAAGGTGACCAGGTTAAAGGTATCGTGAGGGTTCATCCCCTCGATGCACTGGCGCATGGCCGACTTCGCCTTGTCCAAGGGGAAGCCGCGCATGGAGCCGCTCACGTCGATCACGAAGATCATCTCCTTGGGCGTGATCGCTTCCGGCGCCAACCGCGCGGGCGGTTGCAGGACCAGGCTAACGAATCCACCTCGGGCGTCGGTGTGCGTGAGGATGGCGTCCTCGATACCTTCGCCGGCGACCTTGTACTTCAACACGAAATCGCGGTTCGGGATCTCGTTCCGGTTCTGGAGCCGGACGACCGCGCGATCTTCCGCGACCGATTCAACATCCACCTCGTGCAAGACCGATTGAATGTCGCGGATGGCCAGTCCTGCGTTGAGATCGACGGACAACGAGATATCGTGCCCCGCGCGCGTGCCCTTGGGTGTCACCGGCGGCGTGATGCGGTCCGCATCCGGGACGTGGCGTCCGTTGTACGGAATGGGCGCAGGCCGCACACCGGGTCCATCCGGCAACGGCTCTTCCAACGGAATCGGCTCGGGCAACGGCGCCGGTCCGCCGTTCGGAATGTAGCGCGGACCGACGACCATGGGGAATGAGAACTCGTATTCGCCGTCCTCGTAGTTCAGGTACTCCACATACGAAATGGTGATCTCGATGGCATCGCCCGGCATGATGTTCGCCACGGACTGCGTGAAGATGTTGGGGCGCTCCTGGTCCAGCAGGCTCGCCGTCTTCCCCGCGTCGCGGGCTTCCCGGTAGATCCGCTCGGCCTCGCCGCGTTCCTTGATGATGCCCTTGATCACGCGGTCGCCGACCTTCATCAACATCGTGTCAACCGCAGCCTTCTCGGACATGGGAAAGGTGTACACCGCTTCGATGGGATCGGGGTAAGGATTCGCAAACCGCTGTGTCAACGTCACCCGCGCGATGAAGCCCGCGATCTCGACTTCCACATCGGTATGTTCCAACGGACATTCGCCAACCACGTTGCCGTGATCGTCCGGGATAATCACACATCCGCCAGGTGCAATCGACGCCTCTTCGGCAAGCGCAGGCAGCGCCAAACCCATGCACATCAACAAGGCCAACGGCAGCCCACATCGCGCTAAAGTCTTTCGTACTCGCATCGCTACATCCTCCGTTCCACCGCAGGGGCGGGTTGTTCTCGCAGCATCTACGCCCCCTGAGACACCGGGACGGGCGATAACGTTCGCGGCGAAACGGGATTGTCCGTTGCCATCCTCTTTTCTGTACATGCAGAACAGCCCTCCCCCGTCACCCTCGCAAAGCGGGATTTCCAGAAACGCATACTCGCGGATCGCGTTTCGTCTTTGCCGTTGG
>JAHDWY010000451.1 GCA_023384315.1 Candidatus Hydrogenedentota bacterium
CAGGGCTGATGCCGTTGGATGAGCGCGTTTCGGTCAGAGAGCCAGGTCGTCCCCGTTGCGCGGTCCGACGGCAGCCGCACGCCCTCCCCCGCTCCGCTGTCGAGCAGCATGGTGGCGGCGTAGTCCGCGTTGACGAGATGGGTGCCGCCCTTGCTGTAGCGCCAGACCTGGCTGAGGAGGAATCCGCGCCCGTCTTCGGTCCAGGAGAACCCGGCATTCCCCACGTCGATGCTGTCGTGATAGATCTGCCGCTCGTCGATGGCGGAAACCGTCGTGCCGTCCGGCCAGAGAACGCTCGCGTGGAACTGCGCCGCCCGGCGCAAAGCGTCGAGTACCGACGCGTCCTGCGTGCGCGCGTAGTAGACGCCGAGCGCTTCCATGTAGACCCGGTTGTAGCCCACCACCGGCCCGGAATGTTCCGACCAGAAGCCGACGGGGTTCTGTTCCGCTACGACGCGCGCCATGAAGCCCTTTGCGGCGTCGCGCCACTCGGCGTTGTCGAAGACCTGCCCCGCGATGGCCAGCGCCATGGCGTGGTGCGTGGGGATGTTGTGCGTGACGCCGTCCATATACTTGCGGATGCCGGAGAAGCCGAGCTGGAGTCCCCGCTCCCACTTCGCACGCGAGTCGTCGGGCAGCGCGTCCTTCACCAGGACATAGGCGCGTATCCAGCGGCTGTAAGTCCACGGCATGTGGATCTGGCCCCAGGTCGAGTTGTCCTTCTTACGGAAGGTCCACATACCGTTCTCGTCCATATCGTCGACGAGGGCCTCGCCGCCACGGGCGATGGCCTGCAGGATGGTTTCATTGTGATACCAGGGATTCGCGGGATGTTCCGTGGCCCAGGCCACGGCGAGGGTATAGATGCGATCTTGATCGCGGCAGATCCACGGTTCCGTACCGAAGCGGCCGGTGTCCTCGTGGAAGTCGTCCAGATCGGATTGGACCGATGCCACGAGACTTTCGACGAGGTAGTCTGTCGGCGGCCATGTGTCCCACGGTTCCTCGGCAACGACCGGGAGCGATACGAGGAGCGCTGCGGTGATGATGAATGGAGTGATTC
Source organism: Candidatus Hydrogenedentota bacterium (assembly GCA_023384315.1). Lineage (GTDB taxonomy): Bacteria > Hydrogenedentota > Hydrogenedentia > Hydrogenedentales > SLHB01 > JAHDWY01. Next base: position 1,064 of record JAHDWY010000451.1, read on the forward strand.
GAGTCATGGGGATGATTATCCGTGTTGGAGACTATACCTTCAAGGAGCTGAACTTCTGGGTTGCAATGTCTTGCACGGACAAAAACGGACCGACACGGACGAACAATCTGAAGACTTGACGAGAAGTGGAAACTTTCTTCGCGTTGGGAGGTTGTTTGTGTACAATGCGGTTTCCCGTGTCTACGGCCGGAACCACGACGGGTTTGGGCCGTTTGGGGAATGGCGATATCGATTCAAGAGGGGTGCAATGACATGCGAAGAGTGAGTGCTTACGGGAAATCGGTCACGCTGGCCGCGCTGGTAGTGGCGTGGACGGTTTGCGGTTGGATGAGCGTTGCGGCGGCACAGGACGCGGGGCATTCCGCTGTCACGCCGGCGTCGCGTCCGGACGAGTGGTGGATGCCGCGTCATGAAGAGAAGGTGGCGCGCGTCAAGCAGGGCAACGTCGATCTGCTGATGATTGGCGACTCCATTACCCACGGTTGGGAAGGCGCGGGAAAAGCCGTATGGGACGCATACTACGCCGACCGCAACGCGGTGGACCTGGGATTCTCGGGGGATCGCACGCAGCATGTCTTGTGGCGGCTCGATAATGGTGAGATCGACGGTATCTCGCCGAAGCTCGCGGTCATCATGATCGGCACGAACAACTGGAAGGACAACAGCGCCGAAGAGATCGGCGATGGGGTCACGGCCATCGTCGATAAGCTGCGCGCCAAACTTCCGGAGATGAAGATTCTGCTCCTGGCGATCTTCCCGCGGGCAGATGTGGGAGTTGCTATCCGGGAGAAACTCGTTCAAGCCAGCGCGCTGTTCTCGAATTGCGCGGATGGGGATATGGTCCACTACCTGGACATCGGCCGCGCATTTCTCGATGCGGATGGCAACCTGCCGGAATCCGTGATGCCCGACTTGTTGCATCCGAACGAGACGGGGTACCAACTCTGGGCCGAGGCCATGGAACCGAGCATTGCGAAGCTCATGGGCGAGATCGATGCGGGCAAGGCGCCCAAGGGGTTTGAACGCGCCTTCAACGGCAGCGACCTGAGCGGGTGGAAAGGCGTGCTCGCGAGTCCCAACGACAATCCGGAGAAGCGGAAAGACCTCCTGCCGGACGACCGGGCGAAGGCGCAAGAGGAAGCCAACGCGCTGATGCTGGCCCATTGGAACGTTGAAGATGGCGTGCTACATTACGACGGTAAAGGCTTCAGCATCGCCACCGACCGCGACTATGGCGACTTCGAGATGCTGGTCGACTGGAAGATCAAAGAGCTGGGCGACAGCGGCATCTACCTTCGCGGGGCGCCTCAGGTACAGATCTGGGATCCGGCGAAGTGGCCCGAAGGTTCGGGCGGGCTCTACAACAACGAGAAGAATCCGAAGGACCCGCTGGTCTGCGCGGATAATCCCATCGGCGAGTGGAACACGTTCTTCATCAAGATGGTCGGCGAACGCGTGACGGTGTATCTCAACGATCAGCTCGTGGTGGACAACGTCATCTTGGAAAACTACTGGAACCGCGACATTCCCATCTACCCGACGGGACAGATCGAGTTGCAGCACCACGGCTCGGACTTGTGGTTCAAGAACATCTTCATTCGCGAGATCCCAGGGGATTAGGCTGGAGACCGGAGGCTGGAGGAATCGATTGCGGATTTCGGTCCCCGCGTTCGCCGAGGATGACGTGCGGATTGCGGATTTGAAAGGAGAAAAGGTCACGGCCGCCCGTCGGATTTTGCCTTGCGAAGGATCTCGTCCGTGAGCGGCGGAAGATTGGCCTGTTCGCGCAATGCGTCCACCTTCGCGAGGAAGGCACCTGCGTCTCGGGATGCTTGGCACTCAGGTCGTCCGCGGTCCTCGGCTGGAACACTCTTATCATTGTTATTCGGCATGCCATTGCCTTTCCGCGTTTGAAGCGCTGCGGTATCGGAACCATTTTGCCAGCATTCATCCGTCACGACAATAGCGGAGGCCGCAGGGTGGTGGTGCGGTCGGGTCAGCCGGACGAGGCGTTGCGGTCTGATAAGCGATCAACCTGGAGCGGGGACAGGGTGAAGGCGATGGTCTCTCCTTCGGTGCCGTGGTAGCCGCCCCAGCCTAGGCGGATGGCAGTGACCGCGGACCAGTCGAAGGCGCTTGTTTGGGCCTGGCTCCAGCCGGCGCGTTCGAATTGATTGAGGGACACGTAGCAGCGTTGTGTGCCGGGCGCGCCCATGGATCGGTCGGTGTTCGCGATGTACTCCGCGCCATGGGCATCGCGCACGATCACGCGCAGGGGCGTGGGCGCGCTCTGACCGGCGGGGGCCCTCGTGTCCAGAACTAGGCAGACCGCCTCGTGAAGATCGAGTGGCTGTTCGTACGGGAACGAGACGAAGAGATGCGTATCGACTTCGCCCTTCGTGAGCCGGGCGTTCGCATGCCACGCGCCGTCGGCCGTTTGCTCGATAGCGCCGTCCACGAATTCGCCCATCCCGACCGTGGGTTGCGCAGTGGGGATCGGGGATAGGTTCAAACCGGGCAAGGATCCTTCCGCCGCCGTCTTTCGTTCCGGACGTTGTGCTTCATTGAAGCGATACAGCATCGCACCGAAGGGACCGAGCTTCGCAGAGACGCTGCTCGGCGACGATAGTGGGTTTATCGCACCGTTGGCGGGGTCCCATTGTTCGCCCGCGCCGCGGGCAGCGAAGTCCAGGACGCCTTCCCACGGTTCTCCGCTGTCGTTGATGACGAAGTACACTTCGTGATCGTCGATACGGCGATGAGTGACACGTAGCGGGGCGTCCTTCTCCCCCACTCGCACGTCTTGTCCGAGGAGCGAATCGAGCACGAGAGGCAGCAGCGCATCGGAACCCGGCGGCAGATACACCCCGGCGCCTCCGGCTTCATTGGTCGCGAAGGTTGGACTGTCTCCGCGCGTGAACACCTCGGCTCCGAGGGCTTGCACGGCGGGCGACGGGAACTCGCGTTCGCTGTTGGCCGGAAGGCTGGACACGGCGATAACCACGCCGCCGCTGCGCCAGAACGCGGCCAGGTTCTCCCACGCCTGCACCGGCAAGGTGTCGGCACAAGGCAGCACGACGACGCGCCACTCCAGATCGCCGTGCTTGAGGACGCCGTCGCTGACCGTGGCATCGCGCAGCGCCTGACCATCCACATAGGTGAAGTCGCGCCGCGCTTCGAAGAGACTGTTGCTGACGGCCTGGTAGATCGATTGAATGCGCTGCGTGTCGGGCGGACAGTTCTCGGTCATGAGGTAGGACGGCACGAACCGCGGCCAAACGCTTTCGCCGGGATAGAGCACGGCGATATCGGCGACTTGATGTCCCCCTTGGAGCATGGTGCTGCAGCGGCCAATCCATTCATTGAGACGCACCAGTTGTTCCGGCGACAACTGCGCGAAGGAGTAGTAGCTCGTGATGGTCGTGATGCCGTTGAGGAGCAGGCGATTGCAGGTGCCGCGGATTTCACCTTCGGTGACCACGCGAACGGGACGGGTGTCGCCCTCGGCGCGGTACCGTTCCGCGTGATCCGAGGTTTCGCTCA
>JAHDWY010000452.1 GCA_023384315.1 Candidatus Hydrogenedentota bacterium
ACGGCCCCGCCAGCGTCGTCAACAGCACGAGAATCCATACCCGGCCGCGACGCAGGTTGTAATCTGCAAACACGGCCGACCATGGCTTTTTCATCCACACACGAACCATCGAGACTTCGAAGGCGACCGTCATGGCGGTCCATATGCAACCGATGACCGCGGCTTGGGATGGGCCCATAGCGGTCCACCGCGCGAAAGCCACGATAAGCGCCCCGAAAACTATACACACCAGGAATGTTCCCACCTGATGAGCGCGCAATTCCCCCATGCGCGGTTTCAACAGTTTTTCACGCAACCCCCCGCTTGTAACGGCGACGACCAGCAGCAGAAACCAGCATGCCAAGGCTTTCCAGAACATCGCACATCCTCATTCGTATAGAGTCCAACGCGGACCAATCGACAGGATTACTGGTCGAGCTTGTCTTGGTGCTTCCGATACAACCCGCGGAACTGATGGTAGGTCAAGCCCATGGTTTCGGCGGCCTTTCGCTGATTGTACTTCGCATCGTCGAGCGCGCACTTCAGCAGGCAGAGTTCCACGCTCGTAATCGCGTCGTTGTATTTCATGCCGTCCAGAACGGTCGAAAGATCCGGCGCCGCGGGTTCCGAGGGGATGGGGACAGTATGAGGCGCTTCGGCGACGGGAGTCTCCACAGGCCGACGGGGGGACGTCCGGTGCTCGTAGGGCGACTGGAACGGGTCGAAGATGATTTCGGCGTCTTCGATGATATTGTCATCGGAGCGATAGACCGCGCGTTCGACCACGTTTTTCAACTCCCGCACATTGCCGGGCCAATCGTAGCCTTCCAGCACCTTGACGGCCTTGGGAGTGAATTCTGGAATGCCTTCCCACTTCAATTCGTAGGCCATCCGCGAACCGAAATGCTGTGCGAGCAACATGATATCTTCCCGCCGTTCGCGCAAGGGCGGCAAAAAGAGGACCTCAAAGGATAGGCGGTCGAGCAGGTCGCGCATGAAATAGCCTTGGTCGGCCATCTCGCTGAGGTTGGCGTTGGTGGCGCCGATGATCCGCGCATCCACCTGGATCGGGCGGGAACTGCCGACGCGCTCGAAACTGCCATATTCGACCACGCGCAGGATCTTCTCCTGGGTCTCAACGGGGATGTTCCCGATTTCGTCCAGGAACAAGGTACCATCGTTGGCCGCTTCAAAGCGCCCCGTTCGCCGGCGGCTGGCGCCAGTGAAGGCGCCTTCCTCGTGCCCAAAAAGCTCGGCCTCGATCAGCGACGAGGCCAGCGCCGCGCAATTCAGCGCCACAAAGGGTTCCTTCCACCGAGGCGACAGATAATGCACGCGCGCGGCGGCCAACTCTTTCCCTGTGCCGCGCTCACCGATGAGGAGAACCGGGCGATCCACCTGGGCAACGCGAGACAAACGTTCCTGAAAAGACAGAAATGCCTCAGAATGGCCTAGGGCTTCGTGAACAACCGAATCGCCGATAGGCCTGTTCTCGCTATCGCGATCATATTCTGCCATCAGACTTCCCGCCAGAGGTTTGCGTACCGCACCAGAGTTTAGCGACCTCCACCACTCAATGCAAGCTATATTTTTGGCTGTATCTAGATAAGGTTAATTTTTCCAGCAACTTACAACGACGTAGGCCAGTTGGCACAGCGATTGCCATTGACTCTGTTGTAAAGAAGCCAAGATGGGGAGATTACCTAAGATGATGACGAATGCTCGGAACTGCAATTCGCGACGACGCTACGCGCGGGTTCCCGTTACCGGAACTGTCGAATACCGTTTGGGCGCTTTTCGCGGAACGGCGGAACTGCGAGATGCCGGGCTTTCCGGAATTTCCATGACAGTCGACCGGAACCTGTTGCCTGGCCAACGAATCATGGTCGTGACCGTCAACTCTGGCGGCGGTTTCGATCGCGCGGGCGAGATGAAGGGCGTGGTTTCGTGGGTCGCTCCATCGGGGCTCGAGGGAGAAATCCTTGTCGGGGTTCGTATCTATTGTATCGACGAAGGAACGCGGGAGGCCATGCACGAACTCGTAAGCGCGGCGTTCAGGATCCGTAAGGAGGCAGCGTTACGACAGGTAAGCTGGGGCATTCGCCCCCTGCGGCATAGCCGAAGCGCGGGATTTATTGACACAAGCGACACATGGGTCGCCCAAGAATCAACCGAAACACATCTGAAACACACGACTGCGGCCGCAATTTGAAGTGCCAAGTTTGCCGCTGGCGCGGCGAACAGGTCAAAGGAGGAGTCATGGGAATCTTTACGCGGGCACGAGACATCATCACGGCGAACATTAACGCCATTCTCGATCAGGCCGAGGATCCCGAGAAGCTGGTCACGCTGATGGTCCGCGAAATGGAGGACACCCTCATCGAGTTGAAGGCGTCCTGCGCGGGGGCCATGGCGGCCAAGCATCGGATCCTTCATGACCAGGAGCAGGCCCGGTTGCGTGCGGGCGAATGGGAAAGCCGGGCGCGGCGGGCAGTCGACAAAGGACGCGACGGATTGGCCCGGGAAGCCCTGCATGAAAAGCGCCGGTATACGGAGCGCGTCGAAGGGCTGGACCGCGAGTTGGCGCAGTGCGAGGCGGTCGTAAGCCACTACCAGGACGACATTAAGCAGCTCGAAGAGAAATTGGAGACCGCCCGGGAACGGAAGCGGGTGCTGGTGCAGCGGCACGTGCATGCGATCAACAAACGCCGCGCCCAGATGGACATCAGGCGGATGGACACGTCGGACGTGTTCGCCCGTTTTGACCGGGTGGAGCATGAGATCGACCGCATGGAAAGCGAGGCGGACCTCGTCAACTTCGGCCGCAGCAGGTCGCTCCGGGACCAAATTGATGCCCTGGAAGACGATGACGACATCGAAGAGGAGTTGCGCCGGTTGAAGTCCGCGTCGACCCCGCCGCCGATTCGGTGATCGGTTCTGTTCTGGCGGCCAAGAGGAATTCACGATTCAGGAAAGGACATCTTCGACATGGCATACGAATATGACTACGGCCGACGGGGTTTGTACCGTTCGCGATCCGGGATTCTCTTCGGCGTCTGCAAAGGGATCGCCGAGTATTTCGACGTTTCCTTGTTCTGGACCCGGATGATTGTATTTCTCACGTTTGTGTTCACGGGGTTCTGTCCGGTAGGGATAGCCTACATTCTTGCGGCGCTGCTCATGAAGCCCGAGCCGCGCTGGTACCGTTACCCGGCCTAATCCTCAGGCATCCTCACCCTCGGGAGAAGACCCCTCTCTCTCCCCTACCCCGCCTCGCGGCGCGCCACCCCCGCGCCGCGAGGAACTTTCTTCCTGTGGGGCTGGCGCCTCCGGAGTTCATTGCAAAGCCGGGTGACCTGTGGTAATTTGGTTTCTGTCATCCGTTTAGGAAGGAGGCAGACGTATGGATTGCCAGGTCTGTGAAGTCCGGAGTTCGGTCGGGTATTGCGTGGAATGTCAGAAGATTCTGTGCGAGACCTGCGGGGTGACCTGCGAAAACTGCAACAAACTCTCCTGCCCCGATCACATTCACGAAACCAGCAGCGGCCGCGTGCTCTGCAAGGGCTGCTACGACGAGCGCCGCGAAAAACGCAAGCAGATGAAAGCCGCGCACTCCAAGAAGACTGAAGGCGACACGAGCCTGGAAGGCCTGGAATCGGCTGAGGACGAGGGGGACATCGGCGATGAAGCGCTCGTTGCCAGCGCAAGACGCCCCATCCAACCGTGGCAATTCAGCGTGTACATCGCCTCTGCGGGAATTGTGGTCGCGCTGCTCGCCTTATTCATCGATGCACTGCGGCGGATTCCCATGGGGGGCAACAACTACATCAACTCGGGATGGATCTTCCTGATTATCCCGGTGCTGGCGATTATCTGGGCGGTGGTGGGGCTCACGAAGGAGGAGTACTACGAGGATCGCCCGAAGTGCTTCTACGGTCTTGCGGCATCGGTCGTGGCCGCCGTGCTCACGCTGGTTGTTATCGTACGCGATCCGGGCCCCGACCAAACGGAGACCGGGCTTCAGGACGTCCGTCAGAGCATGAGCGAAGAAGAGCTTCAACGGTGGCGCGAAGACACGCTGAACCAGTATCAACGCTAAGGCTCGGGAGACAGGCGACGTGATCGAGTTTGCCGATGTGTATATCTGGGTCAAGGCGAACCAGTGGTGGTTGTGGGCCATGGTGCCGCTGGCAATCGTTGTCATCATCATTCGTGCGGGCAGCGTGCGATAGAAAGCCGACATTCGAACGCTAGAGCGAATCACGCGCAATCGATAACAAAGATAGAGGAAACCGGAAGACAAGTTGACCAAACATAGAGTGGCTGACAAGAGTTCGCGTGGTTGAACTCGAAATCGGGCACTGCCGCACGGCAAGGATGATGCAATGAGGGACGCAGAGCATAGTCGGCCGTCGATTTCGGGCTTGGTCGTACCAGGCCTAGTCGCATTTTGCGTCGCGCTTTCGACGCTGATGCTGCAACTTGTGCAAACGAGAATCTATAGCGTCGTCTTTTGGAACCATCTCGTCTATTTCATCATTTCGATCGCGTTGCTCGGGTTTGGCATCAGCGGCACCTGGCTCTCGTTTGGCAGCACGACGTGGCTCGCGCGTAAGCTCACCCTCC
>JAHDWY010000453.1:0-639 GCA_023384315.1 Candidatus Hydrogenedentota bacterium
GCGAAGACAGGCCCGCGGCGGAAATCGAACTCCTGCGTCTTTTGATTGTAAATAGAGACGCAGCTTACATCGGTGGGAAGGAGGTCGGGGGTGCTTTGAATCCGGCTGAAGGTACAGCCGCTGGAAACAGCGAGGCAGCGCACAAGCACGGTTTTCGCGACGCCAGGCACGTCCTCCATGAGCACATGGCCGCCCGCGAGAAACGCGGCGAGCGACGTTTTGATGACGGCCGATTTGTCAAGGATCACCGTTTCTACGTTTGCGATGATGTCCTTGATGGCTTGTCGAAATGCGCTCAAATCCCATCCCCTTCCACGAGTAGCGTGATGATACAAGGGTGCCTGCTACGGTGCAAGTAACGAAACGCGTGCGAGCCGGACTACGTCCTGCCGCGAGAAAGCATGACAAGATAGCGTCGCAACGGATCAAGGCCGTTGCCGGAATTCGAGAATCGTGTTAGAGTGGACATGGCAATGGGCTGTGCTGCGCGCGTCGTCACATCAGCGCGATCCCACAGGAGGTCGTATACCATGGGTACCCGACACTCATTCAGATTTCCCGCTCCAGTCGTCGCGCTCGGTATCTTCGCAAGTTTTCCCGCCTTGGCCGATTCCATCACGGTGGAGGGCCGCACCTTCG
>JAHDWY010000453.1:649-4591 GCA_023384315.1 Candidatus Hydrogenedentota bacterium
GAAAGTGCAACTCGCTATCTTGTCGAAATCCCCGCTGACGGAACCGTGATGAGTGTGTCCAAAGACGCCGTCGGTGCGGATGCCGTGGTCATTCAACACGGCGAGGCGCGGGATGCGCTGCACAAAGAATGGGAAATGAACAGTCCCTTCGTCCAGAAAGGGGAAGCTGTATCGCCGGAAGGCTCCGCGCGCGAGGATAACCCGAAGATAGCCGGCAGCGAGAAGCCTATCGTTATTACGAACAAGAATGCCGAGACGGACACACTGCCGCAGAATGGCAACGTGTATACAGGAATCAATGCCCCCCCAGTCCTGGGTTCCGGCCCGAACGCACCACGTCTTCATCCCGGAATCGGAGGGCTTAGTGCCGTGCGCGCACCACGCACGGCCGATATTGTCATTTATGAAGACGGAGGACGCAACGCGGCCGTCGCCGGGACCCCGGGCGGATTCGGTGGCGGTGTCGCGGGCGGCGGCTTCGGCGGAGGTGCTGGCGCCAATGCCGGGGTTGGCGGTCAGGCCGGTGGATTCGGCGGAGGCGGCGGATTTGGCGGCGGTGGGGGAGGACCCGTCTTCTCGAATATTTCCGACCTCTTTTTCAATATCGACGACCGCCTCGTCGGCGAAACGCCCGCTGTCATCGGCATGCAGGTTTCCATCAGCCGCTGATCTTCTGAAATGTTGCAGGGCGGCGGGCCAGGTCCACCGACCTGCGAATCTTCCGTTCCGCTCGTGACTAGCGAATGCGCTGGATCGCGGGCAAGAGCAACCCGATCAGAACCTCGACGATCCTCCTGATCCACAGAAGGAAATTGCTCGACGTGATGATCGGATCAAAATCGAAGTCTCCCATACCCATTGTCTCCTTTTCAGTCAGTTTGCCAAGACCCCGTGGCGCAGATAGTACGAGAATTGTCTTGCCAATACATCTTGAGAATCACGATTTGCTAAGGAGCCCTTATGTCTGACCGATCATTGCGCAAACACCTGATCTCGGCGCTTCAAGGAGGCGATGCACACAACCCACTGGATGCGTCCATCCGCGATTTTCCGGCGTCTCTTGCGGGAGCGCGCGTTGGAGAAAACCCACACACGCCTTGGCGTTTGTTGGAGCATATGCGGATCGCCCAGTGGGACATCCTCGAATACTGCTGGAATCCGGATCATGTTTCGCCGCAGTTTCCGGATGGCTATTGGCCGTCAAGCGACACGCCACCGAGTTCGCGGGCGTGGAAGGAATCCGTTGATGCATTCTGCTCCGATCTTGCGGCGATGCGAGGCCTGGTCGAAGATCCGGAATCGGACTTGTTCACTCCGATTCGACACGGGGAAAAGCAGACGCTGCTGCACGAGGCAATGAACCTGGCGATTCACAACGCCTATCACCTTGGTCAACTCATGTTTATCCGGCGTGGCGTGGCGACGGAGTCCGTCGTTTGAGAGATATGGACGAGGCAGCGGTGCGGCCTATTCCGCCACCGGCCGATGGAATAAGGCCGCGATACTGGCGAAATACCGCAAGAGCCACTTCCTCACGTCCTCGACGATCGTGTAGAACACAGGCACAACGAATAACGTCAGCGCCGTGCCCGAGGTCAGCCCGCCGATAAGCGTCCACCCCACACTGCTGAGACCCACGTCGGCCACATGACTGCCCAACGCGAGCGGGAAACACGCGAGGATCGTCGTCAAGGACGTCATCATGACCGGGCGGAACCGGTCGCCGCACGCGGATACGACGGACGCAAGGCTCTCGTCGAGTTTTCGCTGTCGATTAATGTGATCGACGAGCACGATGCCGTTGTTCACCACGATACCGCACATGAGGATTCCGCCAATCATGGAAATCACATCCACCGGAATGTCCACAAGATACATGGCCCAATACACACCGACGAAGGCCAGCGGTACGGAGGTGAGGATCGATAACGGCAACAGGTACGACTCGAACAACGCCCCCATAACCACATAGATCAAGATGATCGCCAGAATCAGCGCGATGGTGTAGTTCTCCGCGTTGACTTCAAGTTGGGCGAGCCGTTGCCCCTCGACGATGTCGTATCCGGCGGGTAGATGGAAGGCCCCAATCAATTCGTCCAGATCCGTCTTCACGACCGACAGATTAGGCGTATCCACGTCCACGAGAATGGCGATTACGTTTCGCCCGTCGACACGCCGAATCGTCCGCGGCGTGTCCGCTTTGACCCGAGTTACCAAACCCGCCAGCGGCACCAGGTCGCCGGAGTCACTCAGCACCGCCACCTTGTCCAAATCGCCCACCGTGCGGCGGTCCTCCTCTCCGAACCCGGCCATCACCGGGACTTCCTTGTCATCTTGTTTCAGGTAGAAGAGGCGGGTGCCGCGCAAGGCAAAGTCGACCGTCTGCGCGATTGTGAAGGGGCTGACGCCGGCGCGGGCCGCCATGATTTCGTCGACTACCAATTGAATTTCGTCCGTCTCGCGCTCGGAATCCAGCATCACATCGTTGACGTTTGGCAAGTCCGACGCCAATTGAACGAACCGCGTTGCGTATTGTTTCAGGAGGGCCGCGTCTTCGCCTCGCATTTGCAGCGTCACGGTGCTGCCGCCGCCGGTGTCCGTTTCCACAAGCTTGATGTGCACTTCGCCCCCGGGGATCAGACGAGGCAGTTGCGCTTCAAGTATGTTCCTCACATCCTCCGTCGTGTAATGTGCCGTTCGCTCGCCCTGGGAATGTTCCGGCTCCACCAGGTACGCGCGAATTCGACCTCCGCTGGACCCGGCGCTGACGTGAACATTGCGGATCCCCAAGTCAATTCGTTGCCGGTCCAATACGCTTTCAATGGCGTCGAAAACCGTCTCCGCCATCGACCAGTCATAGGTCTGATCGAAAGAAACATTGACCTGAACCATGCGCACATCCACGCGCGGAAGCGTGCGCGCACCGACGCGCTGGAAGGGGATCCACGCGGTAACGGCTATCAGCACCGCCAGACCGGCCACCGCGACGAGGCGGCGGTGTAGAAGCCAGTGCAAACCACGCTGGTACGCGCCCACGACGGATATTCGCGACAGCAATCCCGTCGCGCGCTCCCACACGTGCCGGAACACATGGGCCCCCGCTGGAAGCCGCGCCGCATCCGGCATCGGTTTCGTAAGACCCGCCCGTTCCCGCGTTCGTGCGGTAAGCCTTCCCAAAACAAGCGGAATCAAGGTCAGTGATACGATCAGACTCGCCCCAAGGGCCACGGTGACAGGCAAGGCAAACTGGCGCATGTAGATCGAAAGCTCGCCCGTGTCGATGTAGAACACCGGAAAAAACACGACTCCGGTCGTCAAGGTTGCCGTTGTAATGGCGAGCGACACTTCGTTCGCGCCAAGCCGCGCGCTTTCCCACGGACCATAGCCCAGCTCCCGGTAGCGCAAAACGTTCTCCATCACCACGATGGAATTGTCGACCAGCATCCCCAGGCAAATGATCATCGCCGCCAGAGTGACCGCGTTTAGACTCATGCCGGTGAAGTACATGGCGATCAATCCGACCAGTGTCGAGATCGGCACCGACACCGCCACAACCAAGGTCGCGCGCAATCGCCGCACGAATACGTACAGGATCAACAACGCGAGCGCGCCGCCATTCAGGCCCGCCGTTGTTAACAGGTCGATGGCGGTCAACATGTCGCGGGATTGATCTTCAAAGATGAACACATCCATATCGCGCGCCGCCGGGTCTATGCGAAGACGTTCGAGTTCGGCCTTGACGGCCGCGCAGGTCTCAATGGTATTCGCATCAGAGTTCTTCAGGATGCGGACGAAGACGCCTTTCCGCCCATCGATGGTATTCCGAAATCCGACCACCGGCCCGGCCCACGAAACCGTCGCAACGTACTTCAACTGCAATCCGTTCGGCCCCACCACCGTGTCACGCAGCGCCTCCAGGCTGGTGACGTCACTCAACACCCG
>JAHDWY010000454.1:0-986 GCA_023384315.1 Candidatus Hydrogenedentota bacterium
AATGGTGTTCTGCGCGGGCGATCGCCAGAAGGGGTTCCAACGCCAAGTCCAAAAGGTATACCGGCCGCTCGATGTCGAACCGCTCGGCGACATCGGCGTCTATCTTTCCCAAGACGCCAATGGGCTGTCCGTCGTATACCAGCGTCGCGGCGTGCCCTCGTTCAAAGGTGGGTTGCTCTGCGGATTGGAGATTCAGCGAGACCTCGAAAAAGTCCGCAACCAACTCTCCAATACCTTTCAGATCGTAGAAATCGGCCGCGCGCGCCTCGACACTCCAGTGCCTGCTCCCCCGTCTTCCCGCGAGCGCGATACACAGGCGCGTGGGTTCATTCGGCAGCTCGCCGCCATCGGGACTATAGACCTTGGCGATTTCGAAAAGCCCGACGGATTCCACGCCACGCCGCAGGTTTGTCGAAACGGTCTGAAGCATAGCCGGGATAAGGCTGACGCGCATCCCCGCATGATTCTCGGAAAGCGGGTTCTCGAGCAGGATCATTTGGGACGCGTCCTGTTCCAGACCCGCCGCGGCCGTATCAGAGCGGGAGGCAAAACTGAGGCTCATCATTTCGCACAGGCCGATTCCTGCCAGGAAATGCTTCAGCTTCCGCAAGGTCTTCTCCGCGGGAGCATAGACCTGTTCGGTCTTTCGCACCCGGGGCAAGGTGACAGGTATTGTATCATAGCCATGCAAACGGGCTACTTCCTCGATAAGATCAGCTTCCTGGGTCACATCGTATCGCCATGACGGAATAGAAACATTACATAAATCGGCTTGCGATTTCTCGACGCCGAAGCCTAACGACTCCAAATATCTGCCCTGGGCTTCCGGCTCCACCGCGCCCCCCAGCAGCGCGTCGGTCCGGGCGTAACGCAGCGTAACCGTGCGCGCCGGCGCGCGTCCGGGGTACTCGTCCAGGACACCCTTCGCGCACGTTGCGCCCGCGAGTTTCTCGATCAATGCTGCGGCCCGATCCAGGGCGAAGCGC
>JAHDWY010000454.1:996-1829 GCA_023384315.1 Candidatus Hydrogenedentota bacterium
CGGATCTGCGCCACGCTGGAACCGGGTGGAAGACTCGGTTTGCAGTCCCAGAGCCTTTGACGTCCGCCGGACGGACTGCGGTTGGAAGTAAGCGCTTTCCAAGAACAAGGTGGAAGTTTCCTCGCCAACCTCCGTGTCGAAGCCTCCCATGACACCCGCGACGGCGACAGGATTTTCTGCATCCGCAATGACGAGCATATGTTTTTCGAGAGAACGGATCTGTTCGTCGATTGTTTTGATTGTTTCACCGTGTTTCGATTGACGCACAACGATCTTATTTTTCAACAACTTATGAAAATCAAAGGCGTGGAGTGGATGCCCCGTTTCCAGCATGACGTAGTTCGTGATGTCCACGATATTGTTAATTGCCCGTTGTCCGGCGTGGACCAACCGTTGCACGATCCAAAGCGGCGATGGCCCAATTCGAACATCGGTGAGGACCCGTCCGGTATACCGCGGACAAAGTTCGGGGTCGTCGATGGCCACGCTGGAAAGGTCGCCGACTGGTCCCCCAGCTTCCACGACATTGGCGTCAGGCAAGGTCATGCGCGTACCCAGCGAGGCAGCAAGCTCGCGAGCGACACCAATCATCCCGGCCCAATCGCCCCGGTTCGGCGTGACCTCGATTTCCAAGATAACGTCGTCAAGCCCTAACAGCGGGATCGCGTCGGCACCGATGGGCAGGTCCTGGGGCAGAATGAGGAGCCCGTCGTGGTCCTGGCCAAGACCCAGTTCCCGGGCCGAGCACATCATGCCCTGAGATTCGATTCCGCGCATCTTCCGGCGGCCGATAGCAAATCCACCAGGCAGGGTGGCGCCTACCACGGCGGTCG
>JAHDWY010000454.1:1839-4342 GCA_023384315.1 Candidatus Hydrogenedentota bacterium
GGGTCCCCCTTCCCCACGTCGGTCTGGCACACGACCAGCTTGTCGGCGTCAGGGTGAGGCTTGATCTCGAGAATCCGGCCGATCCAGACCTCGCGCACCTCGGCGCCTGGCCGTTCAATGGACTCAATTTCCAGTCCGAGGAGGGTCAGACGGCGGGCAAGCTCTTCTGGATCCAGGTCGAAGTCGATCAGTTCTTTTAGCCAACGATAGGAAATCCGCATGTTAGAACTGCTCCAGGAAGCGTACGTCGTTTTCGTACAAGTAGGTTATGCTGCTGATCCGGTGGCGGACCATGGCGATGCGGTCGACACCGAGTCCAAAAGCGAATCCCGTATATTTCTCGTAGTCGTAGCCGGCGTGCTTGAACACCGCAGGATGAACCATACCGCAGCCCAGGATTTCCATCCAGCGGGACTGCGTGGAGCCATCGGGCGCGGTGCTCGTCCACAGGATGTCCAGCTCGGCGGATGGCTCAGTGAACGGGAAAAAGTGCGGTCGAAACCTCATCTGCACGTCTTTTCCAAATAGTCGATGGATGAAGTGCATCAACGTGCCCTTGAGGTCGGCGAAGCTGACGCCCTCGTCGACCAACAAGCCCTCGATCTGGAAGAACATGGGACTATGCGTTGCATCTGCGTCCACCCGGTAGACCTTGCCCGGGACGACCACCGCGACCGGTGGCTTGGTCTTTTCCATGACCCGCATTTGCACCGGAGACGTGTGCGTACGCAATACGACGCCCGGCTTTACGAAAAAGGTATCGTGAAGGTCACGCGCGGGATGGTCTGCAGGAGTGTTCAGACTGTCAAAGTTGTAGTACTCCGTTTCGACCTCTGGTCCGGTGGCCACCTGGAATCCCAATTCGCTGAAGATATCGATGATCTCCTCCGTAACTTGGGTGATGACATGAAGATGCCCGGTCGGTGGCCTGCGCCCGGGAAGACTGATGTCGGGACGGTCCCGACGGGCGGTCCCGGCTCTTTCCTGGACCTTGAATTCGGCGGCGCGGGCTTCGATGGCGTCGTTGAGTTCGACCTTCAATAGGTTTGCGGCCTTGCCTAAGGCGGGCCGATCTTCCGCAGACGCTTGGCTGACGCTCCGGAGGATGCTGGTGATGGCGCCCTTCCGTCCGAGAAACTGAATGCGCAGTTCCTCGATTCGTTGTGACGAATCGGCTTCCGCGATTTCGGCGAGTGCTTTGGTTCGGAGTTCTTCCAACTGCAGTTTCATGTAGATTTTTCCTGACTATTCAAACAGTGCGGAGCCGACTCGGACCTCTGTGGCACCTTCTTCAATCGCGATCTCGAAGTCCGAGGTCATCCCCATGGAGGCGATGGGCAAATCATTGGAACGCGTCAGCTGCTGGAGCCCGATAAACGTGCTTCGGATGAGCTTTTCGTCGTCCGTCAACGGAGCCATAGTCATGAGACCGCGGACCCGTATGTTGGGCAGGGTCAATGCCAAATCCATCACCTTCGGGAGAGCTGCCGGCTCGACCCCGTGCTTGGAGCTTTCTCCCGAGACATTCACTTCTACAAGCACGTCAAGGACCTTCCCCTCTTCTTTGGCTTTGCGATTTAGAATCTCCGCAAGCTCGGCACGGTCGACTGAATCGATACGCTGAAAGAGCCGGACGGCCGCAGCGGCCTTTCGGCGCTGGAGGTTGCCGATCATGTGCCACACGATATCGCCCGGTAGTGTTGCGATTTTCGACTCGGCCTCGGGAATCCGATTCTCACCGAAGTGGCGGACCCCGAGGTCGTAGAGAACGCGCACATCGGAGGCGGGACGTCCCTTCGTAACCGCGACCAAAGTAATTGATTGGGCCTGTCGACCAGACCGTTCAGCGGCAGCGGCGATTCGTTGCTTTAGGTCAATCAGTCTTGTCTCGATACTGCTGCTCACTGGTCCGCTTCGTCCCCGCATTTGGTCGAGACATGGTAGTTCCGCCGGTCACGGGAATCAAGCCGAGAATGCGGTATCACGGCTTGCTGAACCACGGTGTTATGCATACACGGCGCGTGCGGTGGGGCGCATCGCATCGGGGAGTAACCCTCGTTGCGAGGGGAGATTTCACGGCTATGCAGCGGGAGGAGTATAAAGTCTTGAAGCCAAAGCAGGCTCTGCGGAGTCGATCCGGAACCAAGCGTCTCCGGCCTGGAGCACGATATCCCCGTCAAGTTCTTCTATGGGTTCGCCAGCCTCGGGGTGCTCGTAGATGAGTTCGTACATTTCCGCGGAGCCCCGCTGGATGTCGATAACGGTTTCGCGTGCCTCGCGGGCGGATTCGTACCAAGTCCCATCATTAAACTCATACTGTTCACCCTGGTAGGTCTTTGGTAGATGGCGAACGTACTGTTCCGAGTTGGCTTCGCGATCGAGTTGACTCTGTTCGGTCACCGACAAGGGCTCGTTCGCGGCGAGTTTTGTATCCAGCATCAGACGGGTGCACTCATCCCAGAACTGATCGCTTGCCCAGCGGGCTCGGTCAAAATCGACAATC
>JAHDWY010000454.1:4352-4584 GCA_023384315.1 Candidatus Hydrogenedentota bacterium
GCTGGACTTTCTCACGTCCGCTCAGCACGAGCATCCGGGTCAGTGCGTACATTTCGTCGCCGCCAGACTCGTCGACGATTTCCTGCCAATACTGTCGCGCTTCTTCGTAGCGTTGGGCCTCGACCTCACGGGCTTCCTGCGCCTTGGCCGACCACTCGCGCGCCTGCTCTTCATCCCCCTGCTCGACGGCAAGGGCAGCGCGATCTTCTGCGGCCCGGGCCCGTACCGACGC
>JAHDWY010000455.1:0-952 GCA_023384315.1 Candidatus Hydrogenedentota bacterium
GCCATGGCGCCGGACCCGGTCGATTTCCGCTCGTTCACCGGCGTTAACTTTTATGAGGATGAGAATGCCTTTGTTGATGACGAAGGGAACGAACGCATGCTGGTCCGCAACCGAAACGGCTGGGTGCAGTCGTTTCGGGGCATCACACAGACCGAAGCAGAGAAAGGTCCCTTCGCAGGCCAGTTCGCGAGCTTCGATAACGTCTTCAGTCCGATCGGGCCGGATGGTTTGCCGCGACGCCTCTATGATTGGGAAACCGGCGTCATCGACCGCGAGGTCGCCGAGGCGTGGAAAGCCTTTGATATTTCGCTCGTCCTTCGGTCGCACTGGGAGGAACTGGCGCCGAAATTAGCCGGAAAGCTGCACGTTTACGCGGGTACGCTCGATAACTTTCGGCTTAACGAGGCCGTGGAACTTCTGCAAGCGGAACTTGAAGTACTAGATGCCGAAGCGGAAATCGTAATCGTCCCCGACGCCGGCCACAGCATCTTCCGGCCCCATCCTGACTACTGGCCCGAGGGCCTCGTGGAACACGTGCACCGGGAGATGAAAGCGTGCTACGAAGCGGCCGTTCCGTGAGAAGCGTCAGGAGCGCGGGTTTTCCAACCCGCGATGCCAATCCCTCGGTGAGTAGATACCAAGATCCCCTGATCGGTCCAGGATTTCGCGACGTTTTCGGTGCTTGGTGAAGCAGCGGGTTGGAAAACCCGCTCTCCTGGCTAACTTCTCACGATCCTTTAGCTACAACTTACCGAAGCGATCGAAGAAGTCCGGGAAGGTCTTGGACACGCAGCGGGGATCCTTGATGACGACTCCGGGTATCTTCAATCCTGCCATGGCGAAGCTCATGGCCATGCGGTGATCGTCGTAGGTGTCGATTGCCGCCCCGCGCAACACGCCCGGACGTACAATGATGCCGTCGTCCAGTTCCTCCGCGTCCGCGCCGAGCTTG
>JAHDWY010000455.1:962-4572 GCA_023384315.1 Candidatus Hydrogenedentota bacterium
CGGTCGCTGCGATGCGGTCTGTCTCCTTGATGCGGAGGTTCGCCACATTACGAATGCGGGTCTCGCCTTCGGCAAAGAGCGCCGTCACCGCGAGGGTCTGCGCCATGTCGGGCATGGCATTGAGGTCGATATCGATTCCCCGGAGCGAGTCCCCGGACGTGACCTCAATCCAGTCCGGTCCTTCGTGAACCGAGCAGCCCATCAGTTCCAACACGTAGGCAAACTGTGCGTCGCCTTGATGCGATTTGCTGGTCAGGTTTCGCACACGCACGCGACCTCCCGCAATGGCAGCCGCGGCAAGAAAGTACGACGCGCCGGAGGCGTCGGCTTCGATGGCGTACGCGCCCGGCTTGTAGCGCTGGCCCGTCGAGCACGCGAACTCTGTGTAGCTCTTATGCATGGCGACGACGCCTCGCTCTTCCATCATGGCAAGCGTGAGGTCGATGTAGGGCTTGGAAACCAGATCTCCCTCGATTCCGATGGTCACGGGTTCCGTCGCATACGGCGCGACCATAAGCAAGCCAGAAAGGTACTGGCTGCTCGCCGTTCCTTTTACTGTTGAGTACCCGCCGAAGCTTCCCCGGCCGGCGACGCGCAGGGGAGGGCATCCGGTCTCCGTCGCGGCGTGCACGCCCCAGGCGCCAAGCGCCTCGATGAGGTCCACGATAGGCCGTTCCCGCATGCGCGTGGTGCCGTCGATGATGACGTCGCCTTCAACGGTGGCACAGGCCGCTGCGAGGAAACGGACGGCGGTTCCGGAGTTCCCAAGGAACAGCGGTTTTGCGGGAGGCTTGAGTCCGTTACTTTCCACGCGCGCGACCGATCCGTTGCACTCGACGGACACTCCCAGCGCACGAAGTCCGTCCATCATGTAATTCGAGTCGTCGCAGTCCGCGGGATCCTGCAACTCGGTGACGCCCAGGGTGAGGCCCGCCATGACCAGGGCGCGGGCGGTGCAACTCTTCGAGCCGGGTATCGTAACGGTCGCGTCCAGCCCCGACCGCGTGGCGATAATCTTTTCGTTCATCGGATTAGAATCGAACCTCAACACGGGTGCCGCGGGCCAACTGCAACTGCTCGCGCGCGCTGCCGCGGTGTACTGCGATTTCAAGATAGTCATTACTGCTGAAGAGGACCAATGCACGGCCCGGCGGCACGTCGCCGTAAGTTTCATGCATTTCCGTAAACCGGTGATGCCCCGCGCGAAGTTCGCTGAAGGCACGGCCGCCAAGGTCCGTCCGGTGAATGTTCGTAATCGCATTGCCGAAGCGATCGACGTGCATGATCGCGCCTTCCAGATGGCCTTCGGCGTCTGTCGTCAATACCGGTATGTCCAGCATGGTTAGCGTCGTCAGCTTTTCGCCCGCCGTTTCCATCGCTGCGCCCTGGGCGAGCCGGGCCGCAGCCGGAGCGAACATGTCGCGCCCGTGAAACGTTGCGCTAATCGACGAACGCATGAACTCCGGGTTCGTGATGATTCGCGCTTCCCGGATGGGATACTGGCGCGCGTACAGGGTCAGCAAGCCATTATCGGGCAGCACGAATAACTGATCGCCGGCGGCGGCCACGATGGGTAGGCGCGATGTGCCCACGCCGGGATCGATGACGATACAATGGATTGTATTCTCTGGAAACAGTGGCGCGGCCGACGCGACAAACTGCGCCCCTTCAAAGACGTCCTGCGGCGGGATCTCATGAGATAGATCGATGATGCGCACATCGGGACACAACGACAGGATGACACCCTTCATCGATGCCACATACGGGTCCCGCGTGCCGAAATCGGTCGTTAGTGTAATGATGCGTGACATGGCACCTTGTTCCTATCCCCCGCATCCGCACCGCAGGCTCGCCCTAGCCCTGAACTTCCGCGCACCGCGTGCAGTTTCGTCCGGCGCCCTTGGCCGCATACAATGCGCCATCCGCCGCCGCGATGATCTGTTCGATGGTGCGTCCGTGAGTGGGAAACTCTGCCAGCCCCTGGCTGATGGTTACGCGGAACGGTACACCCTCATGCTCAAACTGCAACGCCGCGATTCGCTGGCGCAACGATTCCGCCTGGGCCGATGCTTCCTCCAGCGTCGTTCCAGGATAAAGAATGATGGCCTCGTCCCCGCCGTAGATTCCCGCGCGGTCGCTCGGGCGCAGGTTCGCCCGGATGGCCGCGCCCATCTCGCGAATGACCCGGCTGCCCTGAAGATGGCCATGCGTGTCGTTGACCTTTTTCAATCCGTCCAGGTCGGTCATGGCGAGCGTGAACTTCGTTCCCGTCCGGCCTTTGGCAATCTCATCCTGCAAATGCGGTTTGAAGGACTCCAGCGTCAGGAGGCCTGTCAAGTCGTTGTAATGGATTCGACGATGCACTTCCTGGTGAAACAGCGCGTCCATCTCGTCCTGCAGCATGAATTTCAAGACCACGTCGCCAAGCTGGATCTTGTCGTTGCTGTTCAGGCGCTCGGTCCGGATCGGCTGGTTGTTGACCCGCGTGCCGTTCATGCTGTTGAGATCCGCAATTTCGTAGTGCTCATCATCGTCCTGCTTTACGAACGTGATGCTGGCATGCTGCCGCGACACCGAGGGGAGGCCGATGGTCACTGTGGCGTCGGGCGAGCGGCCAATGGAAATCTGGGTTTCCTTGATGGGGAACTCCCGTCCGATCTCCCACCCGGCAAGCACGATGAGGCTGGCCCGCTGCCCTTCGTGCATGGCGCGGATCGCCGCCAACTCCTCCGCCAGGATGAGTTTCGTTGTGTCGCCGTCGGATTCTTTCTGCTTTTCCATGGTGCCTTGCGTCCACCGCTTCCGGCGTAATGATATCAAGGCGTAGCACGCTGCGCAATGATCGCCGGATTGCGGCGGAATTCCAAAGCAGGGTATCGTGTTCAGAAGACTAATCTTGCGAAACAGGACAGACGCCGGAGCGCCATGCAATACGTGAAAATCGCTAAAGTGGAAGAGTTTGAGAAGCTGCGGTTCAAGAAGATCAAGCTTCTCGCCCGCAACGTGGCCATCTTCAAAGATCCGGACGGCACCTTCTTCGCCACCGAGATCAGTTGCAAACACCAGAACTGGGACCTCACGACGGGGACCTTCAAAGGCGACATCGTCACCTGTCCCCGCCACCAGTGGGTTTACAACATCCGCACCGGCCAATGCCTCACGCATGACTCCACGCGGCTGCGGAAGTATGGGCTGAAGGTGGAAGGGGAGGAAATCTTCATCACCCTGACGCCCATCGAAGACTGACCGCAGCGCCGCGAGTCTGGGGCCGGCAATGTAGCGCAGGCGTCCTCGCCTGCAATTTCCTATGCCAGCACCAGGAACAGCACCAGTTCAATCTCCACCAGCAGATGCGCGAGGAAGGGCAGTAGGGCGTTCCGGCGGCGCAGAGCCCACGCGGTGAGAACCAGCGAGAAGACCACCATGCCGGCCGCTTCGATTGGCGCTTTTTGCAGGTGGTACACGCCTTCCGAAAACGGCACGATCAGCCAGCCGAACCGCGGCCACCGTGCTGCAAAGGGTCGCAACAAGAAATAGCGATGCAGGAACTCCCACCCAATCAGCCACGAGAAGGTCCACAGCATGCCGCGCGCGATGATCTCCCACTTCT
>JAHDWY010000456.1 GCA_023384315.1 Candidatus Hydrogenedentota bacterium
TGCTCGGTGAGGCGATCGCGAAGCTGCCGCGGGAGGAGATCGTGATCTGCACGAAGTTCTTCAATCACTTCAACCCGGACGCGTCGCGCTATCCCGACTTGTCGCCCGCGTATCTGCGGGAACGCTGCGAGGCCTCACTCAAACGCCTTCGCGTCAGTTGCATCGATATCGCGCTGCTCCACTTCTACGATCCGCTCACACCGCTGGCCGACGTGGCCGCCACGCTGAACGCCCTGCGCGACGAAGGGAAGATCCGGCATATCGGCGTGAGCAATCACACGGTGGAGCAGTTCCGCGCGCAACGGAAGTTCGCGAATTACTGCGTCGCGCAGCCCCCCTACAGCCTGCTTGCACCGGAAGGCGAGACGGACTTGCTCCCTTACTGCCAGGCCGAGAACATCGGCGTCATGATTTACTCCCCGCTTCACAAGGGTTTGCTCACCGGAAAATACACGGGGTCCGAAACCTTTAACGACTTCCGCCAGCACCACGCGGATTTCCAGGGCGGTCGGTTCAGGGCCATCAGCGAAGCCGTCCAGTCGCTGCGGCCTCTGGCGGAGAAGTACGAACTCTCCCTGTATCAACTTATCCTCGCCGCGACCCTCATGCACCCGTCCATCCAGGTTGCCGTCTGCGGCATCAAGACCCCGGACCAGATCGCCGAAGCCGTCGGCGCCCTCGGCAAGACCCTCTCCCGCGAAGACTATTTCGTCGTCCGCAAAGCCCTCGACCTCGGCGCCGCTGGAAAAGTTGTCGACGCCACGGGCACAAAGAAGTAAACCGAGACGCGCAAGCGAAGGGGCATCCTGTCTCCACCTTGGGGCATCCTCCCGGGGCTTCCAGCCCCCGAGGTGCCATGGGCATCCTGCCCATGCCGGGCTTCCAGCCCGGTCTCAAAACCAGCGACCTCGCCAAATCTGAAATGCTAAGATCATCCCATGCGCAGTACGCCACTCCATATCGCGTGGATACCATGGTTGATCACCTTCTACCCCCTATTTGCACTTTCGGGTCCGGCCCCCCTTGAGGATGTCTTATCCCAATTCGCTTCCCGCACGCAGGTGGCCGTTTCTGGCCAGGTTCTCGACAAGCAGCAATCACCGGTGGCGGGGGCGGCAGTGTCGATCGTCGGTCCCGAAGGTGCATCAACAATCACAGCGAACGACGAGGGGATTTATCGTTTCGAAGACGCGGCGGTAGGTTTGTACGTCGTCCTTGCCTCGGACGCTGAGCATAGGGTGACCGCATCGTCGCGTATGGAACACAAGTGGGAAGGCGTCACGTCGATCGTAACCGAGCGGGTCACGATCGAGGGCGTGGTGGTCGACAGCGACACGGGCCAACCGGTGACCTCGTACGTGTGCGGAGAAGCCTGGGACACCGAAGCGTTTCGGCTGGGCGTGCCGACCTCGGATCGCGAATACCCCGTGACGCGCGTCGACGACGCACAGGGTCGTTTCACGATCCCCGTGTACAAACCGCGAGTGCCCGCGGTGCTGTTTCGCGCGCCGGGGTATCAGCCGTACCTCGTGCGCATCGTCCAGGGCGAGACGGGCTCACAGATCGGCGGGTTGATTGTGCCGCTGGTACGGTCCGCCCTCGTGCGCGGGACCGTCGTGGACGCCGAAGGCGCGCCCGTAACCGGCGCGCGAATCGTGCTCGCCGCCCACGCCGTTCGCGAGGCCAATCCCGAAGCCAACGCCCTCGCCGAATCCGGCGCGGACGGCGCATTCGAACTCGCCATCGCGCCCGACCAGCCGACGACCGTCCTCGCCTATCACCCCGGCTACGCGCCCTCCGCCGCCACCGTCAATCCCGCGTCCAGCGGCGACGCTCCCCTGCGCATCGTCCTCACCCCCGGTGGCCGCATCGAAGGCACCGTCACCCGCGACGGCTTCCCCGCTGAGAACGTGTTAGTGCTGCTGCGTAGTGAAGGATTTGTGTGGCAGTCAGTACTCACGGACGAAGACGGCCACTACGCCTTTGCCAAAGTCCCGGCGGTCGAATCAGAGGTAGTGGCGGGAGGGATGAAGAAGAAGATCGTTGTCGAAGGTGGCAGGACAATAATTCAGGATTTACAGATGAACGCGCCTTAACGCGATGAGCGTATCTCGTTACGCGTTTCCCTGTGACTTGCTTGTCTTGTATACCTTCGCCAGATGCACCAGATATGCGATGTAGGGGCCAGCGACAATCCACCCTCCGAGCATGGCGTAGCCGCGGGCTTCACCATGTCCCGGTGCGGTAAGATGAGACTCACTGTCTTCTACATTGCCGAATCGCAATTCTTTCAAGTGCTCACCCGCGTCAACGCAAAGGTAAAGGAACAACCAGCACATGAGAAAGCTGAGCGATATCAGACCAAATCGCTTCCAGCCAGAGATTTGTATCACGGTGTAGAACACCACGACCGCCGGAACGATCAATACCGCCGCCAACCAAGTCCAAGTTGCGAACATGAGAGGGCTCACCCGAACTGCAATCCCGATTCTAAACTAAGCATAAGACCGGCAAAAGAGCTGGCTACCTCGCATATTTCAATGCCACCCCTCCGCATACCCTGTCTCGTACAACGCCACGACGTTTTCCGGCGGGGTAACCGCCTGGAGGTTGTGGCAGGGGGCGAGGATGTAGCCGCCGCGGTCACCGAGGATGCGGAAGTTGTCGCGGACTTCCTGGCGTACGTCGTCGGGGGTGCCGAAGGGGAGGGTCTGCTGGTTGTCGACGCCGCCGTGGAAGATGAGGCGGTCGCCGAAGTCGCGTTTGAGGTCTTCGCGATCCATGCCGCGGCAGCGCCACTGGATGGGGTTCAGCACCTCGATGCCGGCGTCGATGAGATCGGGCAGGATCTCGCGGACCGCGCCGTCGGTGTGGTGGAAGACGTAGGAGCCGTGTTGCTTCGTCAGGTCCATCATGCGCTTCATGCCCGGCAGAAAGAACTCGCGGATCTGTTCCGGCGAATACATCAGGTTGTCCTGCCCGCCGAGGTCTTCGGCCACGTAGGTTATCATCACTGCGCCCGGCACGGTCTCGAAGATGCGCCGCGTCACTTCGTAAGCGAAGCCGAACATCTTGTTTAGGCAGTGGTGGACGATCTCGGGATGCAACAGGAGATCCATGAAGGCTTGCGCTTCACCGCGCAGGTTCTTGTAGTCGAGAAAGGGTTCCGAACCGCCGCCGCGGATGGGCCGGTCGCGGTTCGCTTCGACGACAGCGGGCAGTTCCGAAAAATCGAACCAGTCCGCCGACGGCCACATATAGCCCGCGTCAATCTCCTCAATCGAATTGAACGCCGCCAAGGGATGCGTCGCGCACTCCCGGTACACGCCCGACCCGTACGCCACGTCGCGATACCGGACGCCCCACATGTCCTCATCCGCGCGCAAGGGCGGCCCCACGTAACGCGGCTGCAAGGTCACCGGCAGGTCGATGTGCAGCGTCCGGCACACATCCTCACGGTCGCACCCCACGTGCGCGCAGAGCCGGTCCCACGCCTCGTCCGTCGCCCAGATGTCCATAGGCACCCGGTCCGGCTCTTCCCGGTTCAACACCGCCAACCACCGCTCCCGCGGCGTCATGGTTTCCTTGGGCATAGTGGATTCCCCTTGGGACGATCGGATTAACCACTGAAGAACACGGACCTGCACGGACGGTCACGGACCGATTCGTCAGTGCGTACAAGGACAAACGTACGCCGCTGCGGTTGGCAGCGCAAGCCTCTTAAGACGGATACGACAGAGACTACGGGGGATCTCGTCTGGGCTATCGCTTGGAGTTTGCAGGCGTCCTCGCCTGCAATATGCGATCACTGGGAACTCCCGCGGTCCTTCATGTATCCTCTTCCCTATGGAAACGCTGCCCTTTGAATTTGCGATGGAGAACTATCCCCTTGCGCCGTTGACGCTCTATCAGGTCGGCGGGCCGGCGCGGTTGGCGTTGTTGCCGCGGACTTTGAACGAAGCGAACGATGCGTATCAGTGGATGGTCCAACAGCCGGAGCGCCGGATCGTGTTGGGCGGCGGGTCGAACGTGCTGATCGACGACAACGGCTTCGACGGCATCGTCTTCGTCACCACGAAACTCGACGGAATCACGCCACTCGGTGACGATCGCTACCACGTGCTCGCCGGGGTCGTGCTGGATCGCATGGTCCGCGAGGTCATGCTCGCCAACAACTACGACATGGTCGGCGGGCTGACGGGTATCCCCGGCACGGTGGGCGGCGCGATCTACATGAACGCGGGCACGGTGAACGGGTCCACCTGCATGCTCATGGAATCGGTCGACGTGGCTACGCCGGAGGGGCTCCGCACGATCCCGATGGACGAGTCGCTCTACAGCTACCGCGGCCAGACGTTCTGCCCGCCTGGCTCGCTCATTCTTGGCGGCACGTTCCGCTTCACGCGGGCCGAGAAGGACCAGCAGGCCATCTACGACCACTACATCCAGCGCCGCAAGGAGAAGCAGCCGCAGGGCAAGTGCTGCGGCAGCGTCTTCAAGAATCCACAGGGCGATCACTCCGGCCGGCTCATTGTAGCCTGTGGCCTGCTAGGCACGCGGCAC
>JAHDWY010000457.1 GCA_023384315.1 Candidatus Hydrogenedentota bacterium
CGGATACCCCACGTTGGCTGCGCAACACCATCACGACCCAGTCCACCGACCGGAACCAGCGCAACCAGTACTACACCCGCGACGGCAACGGAAACATTCTCCAGCAGCTCATCCCGCCCACCAGCGGCCTGAAGCTCGACTACAACTACGCCCTCGCCGATAACATCGCCCTCGCCCTGCAGGAGGATTGGGACTATCCGAATTTCGCGGACGTGTTTTATGCGTCCGCTGTGTTCAGCAGTCCCGCAGACCCGACCGACGACGTTATTGCGCTGTACTCCCAGGGATTGCGCCGGGAAGATGTCAACGTCGTTGACGCGCCCTTCGGCTTGCGAGAATCACCAACCGATCCAATCGTGTTCGATGCCGACGCGGAACTGCGGTCCTACCAGCTCGCGCTGAACATCATGGAACACCGCGACCGCGACAGCGTTGGAAACTATGCGGAAGTCCGGGTGCGGGATGCGTGGTGGCAGGAAGTTGTGGGTGCGGACAACGACCCCAACACGTTTGACGGCGATCTCAATCCTGGAACCATTGACGGTACCGGCGACTTGCGGCAAATCACGTACCGGATGCGCGGCGTCGAAAGCGTCCGCATCACCGAACTCATGGTGCGCCCCGTCCGCCGCGTCGAAGCCGAAGCCGATGTGGCTGGGGCGGTCGAGTTTGATCCCAACCTCTTCAGCGACGCCGAAGGCCGCCCGGATGATTTCGATTTCGTGTCTGAGACGATTATCGAACGCGCTTCCGGAGGACTGGCGACGTCTAACGGTTCATTACCGGACTGGCAGAACAGTGGCAACGGCATTCTTGGGGCGAGGGAAGTGCTTGAAACGGATTCGACCCAGGTTGACGATGGGGGGACGTTTTCTGCTCGCAATGTCATTCAGTTCCGTTTTGGCCCGAGTCCTCAATTGCCGCCCGGCCGGTATTACTTGATGTTCAATTCTACGGACGCTGACGGCAATCCCACGGTAACGGACCCCAGCGACCTGGATTTCGTCGTCAAGTACGCGCGTGAAGATGGGGCCGGTGTTGGTGATTCAGATATTCTCGAAGACATCATCAACAGTCCTGATGATCCGTTTTTGTTTCCGACTGCGGACGAACCTCAGATTGGGTACCAGAATGGTGCGGACCCCGTAACAGCGGTCGCGGGCCAGGAGAGCGGTTGGGTGTTTTTGCCAAGCGCTGCAGACACAACACTATTTGTGCCGCCCGGGCCAGAGTCAGAAGGGTATGCCGGAGTACCGGCATCGGCAAATCTGAGGAGCCAAGCTTTTACCGTCATCATCCCGCCCTATGTGCAAGACCCCACCCAGCAGTACTACCTGTACGTGGCGATTGCGAATACGAAGACTCCGGGCGAGACACTCGCCATTAACTACTTTGATTTCAGTCAGGAACCGGACCACGAGTGGATCGAGATTACGAATATTGCCGAAGGCTCTGAGCCGGTGGATGTCAGCGGCTGGCAATTGCAGGTGGGCGGCGATCTGACAAGCGTGGGCACATCGTTGTTTACCATTCCTGAAAGAACGCTGATCGCGCCCAATTCCTCGATCCTGTTGGGATTCAACAAGTACGACGTTGGAGCGGATAACTTTGGACTGCCCAATGTAACCTACGGCGGATGGCCCGATGTCTTTAAGAATGGCATCGGCCTTGTCCGTGGCCCCGCCGCCGGGGATCTGAACGACATCTCCGAGCCCCCCATCCCGCGCTACGCCGCCGTTGGCGAGATGGGGTTCCTGGACTCCATTATCTGGGGAACCCCCTTAGGCTCGCCAGCCGCGCAGAGCATATTCTATCGTCCTGACCCGGATGAAAACGTTGACTTCATCGACAGTGACGGCGACGGACTTGGTGAAGGGTTTGGCGTTGGTGCTACACCGCTGGCAAGCGACGATCTCGTCATCTCGTCCGGGCTGGATGAGCTGCCGTTTGGGATAGTCTCCGGTTTCACCGGGGGCGATGCATCTACCAAGGCATGGGATCGCATTATCGAATTGGATGTCGCATTTCCAGACACGCTTCTTGAAGCGGGGGCGACACCGGACGATCAACGCCGAAACGTGGCCCGCATGGTGCTCGGCGGCGGTATACTGCCCAACTATCCCGAGTTCGACCTGCTCGATAACGACTTTGATGCTTCCGTTCTCGATATCGACGGAATCGACAACGACGGCGATGGTTTTATCGACGAAGGACTCGATGGCATCGATAACGACGGAGATACGTTGATCGATGAAGAGGACGAAAGTGAGGGAATCGACGAAGGGAGATTCCGCCGCGAGAACGGGTTCGTCGTGCCCGGAACGTACGACGACGAGTTCGTGGACTTCGGTTTTGCATCCCTGCCGCCGGATTATGTGCGGGGCGGGGGCGCGAACTTGTGGTGGGATTGGAAGAACTTCGTCGAACTCCGGTACTTCCCCGGCGAGAGTGTAGTGGTGACGCTGTATCAAGGCTCCGCTGGTGCGGGCAAAATTGCAGACCGCGTGACGTATTCCCAACACGACGTGGAGAACCGGTCCTTCGACGACAAGCTCAGGTGCCCTTATCCGTCCACCGAAATCCCCAACGCGGGGATTGAATGGGCGTGGCCCGCGAACACGATGGGGATCGATTTCTACAAGTCGCTCGAGCGGCGTCACCCGCTGTTCAACGGCGACCGCGTCGGCACCCAGAACCGCTGGCTCGCCACCGACGGCAACTATGACGACTGGCACGAAGGCACCGCCCGAATTTCGCGATTGTTGGGCGTGCCGGTTATCGATTTAGATGAAGTGGGGTTTGGCCACGGGTTCAGCGGGTCGCCCTTGCGGCCAAACTTCTACCAGCGCCGGCTCGAGCAGCCGGGCGGTTTGGTCGATCACGACCCCGGCGTGGGCAGCTACATCTGGACCTTCGACCGCGCCAAGGTGCGGAACCGGCAACTGGCGTCCATCGGTGATTTGATAACCGTGCCCCACATGACCCTGACAAAGCAGTTTGGCAATGCCGGTGCAGAGATTCTGGGCGCGGAAAGCTTGGCAGGTCAGGGTGTGATGCTCGGGCGCGACTTCCCGAAAGATCTGCGCGCCGTCCTCGAGACGGGGCGTCTGGATTCCATCGTGCTGAGCGTGGCCACGGCCGACTTCTATCCCCTGTATCCG
Source organism: Candidatus Hydrogenedentota bacterium (assembly GCA_023384315.1). Taxonomy (GTDB): domain Bacteria; phylum Hydrogenedentota; class Hydrogenedentia; order Hydrogenedentales; family SLHB01; genus JAHDWY01. The sequence continues at coordinate 3,162 of JAHDWY010000457.1, forward strand.
CGCTATGCTCACGTTGGGCCGCCGGGAGGCGACGACACGCTGGTGCAGTGGTCAAGCCTTCCGCCTGTAGATGTTTTGGGCCGGGGTCCGCGCGCGTGGTCACCCGTGTTCTTGACGCCCCTCGATCCCGCCGGAAGTGAACCGCCCGGTGGAACCATCGATACCGACCCGGTAGCGGTGCCGGTTTTCTACCCGAATCTAACGAACGCACCCGCGTATCCAATCCAATTGAACTTCCTACTGAATCCGATTGCGACGTACCCGAATATGGGTCCGGTGGATTTCGTCGGAGCAGTTGGAGCTCCGGCCCCGCGCTGGCCCCTGGAGAAACGCGCCGTCATGTACGTGTCGGAGAATCCACAAGGTTTCGAACCCTCGCGCTATGACCATGCGCAGGCCACGCCGGTTGGAATTACGGTTGACCACCCGTCCGAGGCGCTGTTTGTCTGGGACGGCGACGACGGTTTGCCGAACGGCGAATACGACCTCTACGTCGTTACTCTGGACGACTTGTCCGGATTGAATTCCCCCACGCAGTTGGCGGCTTCCGCTTCCGACTTTGGATCTGCATTTGCTGCGCGCGCACTCGCCGCGGACCCGGCCGTGGCCGGGGTGGATATCGCGGTCTTGACGGACGTCGACGGGGACCGGCAGGTGTGGTTCGATTCCGGCAATCGCCTGCCCGATACGGAAGAGCTTGGGATGACGCCGGGCTTGCCTCGTCCGGAGAACTACGGACTCAAGACCGGCCTGTCGCCCGCGAGCGACGGGTCCATTCACTACGGCGTGGTCAAGGTGGAGAACAACTACCTGGCCGTGTTCATCCGCAACTGGGCGCCTCCGGGCACCTTGAACCGCGTGTCCCGCGTGGTGCTGACGACCCGCGACAAGACCACGGGCCGTATCAACGTCAACACCGCGATCACGCGGATGGTGCAGAATTCAGGCGGGTTTGGGGCGTACAACCCGCTAGTTGGCATGCCAGGCATCATGGGCGAAATGTTACCCAATGGAACCTTCAATCCAAGACCCGTGGCGGATACGGTCGACATTGAGCCGGACGACTTAGACAGTGCAGGCGTTTCCGCGCTTGATCCGCTTGCACTGAACGACCCCTTGGGCCGCGCCGAGCGAATTGGCGCCGTCACGTCCCGCGGAAATGTTGGTGGCGATGGCTTGGGACTGGCCGATGGTAGAGGTTTTCAGACCGTGGATCGCCTTGATGGACGTTACTATCAGTTCCAGTCTGAATTGGTGGCACTTGGCGACAATTTGATCTTCGGGCCGGCGTTGCAGTTAACACCCGCGTTTCTGGCCCCGAATCTCGTTCCAAACACGATTTGGCCCCCCGAAGATGCTGCCGAGACTCTTCAGGCCGCGGAGCTTCAGGCCATACAG
>JAHDWY010000458.1:0-4059 GCA_023384315.1 Candidatus Hydrogenedentota bacterium
GAAGCGCCGACGGGCGTCGGGAAGACGATGGCGTACTTGTTGCCGGCGGTGTTGTGGGCGACGCGGAACAAGGAACGGGTGGTCATCTCCACGAAGACGATCAACCTTCAGGAACAGATCATCGAAAAAGACATCCCCGTGTTGCAGCGCTGCATGAAGGACCCGGTGTCCGCGGTGCTGGTGAAGGGACGGGGCAACTACTTGTGCCGGCGGAAACTGGAGCGCGCCCTGTCGGAGGCGACTCTTTTCTCCGACGAGAACGAGGAGCAGGGCTTGCGGGCCATCGCCGAGTGGGCGGAGAAAACCGAAGATGGCAGCCTCTCCGATTTGCCGTTCGTGCCGGGGCGGGGCTTGTGGAATTCCGTGTGTTCCGAGGCGGACACGTGCCGCCTGTCGAACTGCCCGAACCCCGGGAAATGTTTTCTCGGGAAGGCGCGGCGCGATGTGGCGAAGGCGGACATTCTCGTCGTCAATCATCACATGCTGTTCTCCGACCTTGCCATCAAACGGGAAGCGGGGAGTTTTACGGCGTCGGCGGTGCTGCCCTCGTACCGGCGCGTGATTTTTGACGAGGCGCATAACCTCGAAGACTCCGCGACGGAGTATTTTGGTATCGAGGTGACCCGGCTCGGTGCCATGGCGCTGATCGGGCGTTTCGTTCGCAGCGAGCGCAATCACGAACGGGGACTGCTGCCGTATCTCAAACTGAAATTGCAGAAAGACCCCAACGGCCCGCGCGGGTCGGCGTTTGAAGAGATCCTCGACCTCATCGATAACCGGTTATTGCCCGCGCTGGCAGCGTCGCGCGAGGCGTTGATAGTCGAATTCGAGGCGATCCGATCGCTGACAGCGGAGCGGTGCGGTCAGGTGGGGCGCGACGTGAAATGGCGGCTCACGCAGGAGGAGCTCGACGATCCCGAGCTGCGGGAGATTCACCGGGTCTACGCGTTGCCCGCCGTGGAAGAAATCATGACCGCGGCGCGCATGGCGACCACGCTGGCGACGCGAATCCGCGAGATCCCCAAGCCGGACGACGGCAGCGAGTCGCCGTTTCTGACGGAGCTATTGCAGCTTGAAGCCTTCCGGGACCGGCTGGTCCGCCTCGGCAACAACCTCGCCGAAAGCACCAACGAAAAGCTCGAGCCAAACACCGTCCGCTGGATCGAGATCGACGCGGAGAACAAGAATATCGTACGCATCGTGCGGTGTCCTCTGGAAGTAGGGGAGCCCATGGCGGAATGGGTGTACAGCAACCTCAAGACGGTCGTCATGACCTCTGCGACGCTGACCGTGCGGCGCAACTTCGACTATTTATTTTCGCGCATCGGGTTGGATCGTGTGGAGGAGCCGACGCCGGACGAGTTGGAACTGGATTCGCCCTTCGACTTCGCGAGCCAGGCGCTGCTATGCGTGCCGACTGATATTGCCGCGCCGGACGAGCGGAGCTTTTTGGAGGAATCGGTCGACCATATTCGGGAGATCTTGTCAATCACAGGGGGGCATGCTTTCATTCTCTTTACGTCCTTCTATGCACTTGATTTCGCTCATCGCCGCCTGGAAACCGAGCTCAAAGCTCAGGGCATCACCCCGCTCAAGCAGGGCAGCGCCGCCCGGGGGCAGCTCATCGAGCGGTTTCGGTCCGACGCGGCGAGTGTGTTGTTCGGCACCGACAGTTTCTGGGAAGGGGTGGATGTTGCGGGCGATGCGCTGCAATGTGTTATCCTCCAGAAACTTCCGTTCCGAGTGCCCACAGAGCCCGTGTTGGAGGCGCGCGCTGAGGCCATCGACGCGCGCGGCGGCAATTCGTTCATGGACTACACCGTTCCCCAGGCCGTGGTGAAATTCCGGCAGGGATTCGGTCGGCTGATCCGGCGGAAGACCGATCGCGGGGCCATCGTCGTCCTCGACAAACGGGTTATGACCAAACGGTACGGGAAGTTGTTTCTGGAGTCGCTGCCCGGTGCGCGGCTCGTGTCCGGACCCCGGCGCGGGGCGTATCTTGCGTTGCGGAATTTCTTCAACGGGGTCGAGGAGCGGATCGTGGAGCCGGTGGATGAGCCGGTAGACCTGCAATAGGATTCAACACGCATGGACAAACCGCTGTACCCTGAATATGGAGAAGGGGGCGATTTTATCGGCGCGCGGCGGATGCGGCGGGCGTTTCGCTGGTGCGTCGGCGTTGTCTTTCTGTTCTCCGCGCTGCTTTGGTTCGGCGAGCACTTTCTGCGTTACGACCATGCGGAGCGGCTCTACCTCGCGGCGTTGACTAAAGCGCCCGAGGCGGGCCGCAACTTCCTGCGGCAAGCGGTCCTTCACGATCGCAAGACCAACGAGTTCCCGTCGGCGAAATACATCGAGGCCTTGGCGGAGCGAGAAGAAAGCGATCTGATGCTCCCCACCTACGACGACGCGTACACCATCGACTCCGACAATTCGGCCCTCGCTATCCGGTACGGGTGCCGGTTGTTCCACGAGGGACAGGTCGTGAGTGCGCGTCTCCGGTTTCGCGAGGCGGCCGAACTGGCCCCGCGCAATCAGCTACCGGTGTATCTGGAAGCTGCCGTGATCCCCTGGCTGGACGCGGAGAACGAAGACCTCGAACCCAGCATGGCGCTCATTTCGCGCGGGAACGGGATGTTCGGTGCCGTGTCATTCCCGCGGCCCCTGTGGTCGCCGGTTCTGCCGCAAAGCGGCTACTGGTACAACAATCTGCGGCGGGAGGTCGTGCAAGATTGCAGCGCCCCGATCTACCGGTTCGCCAACCTGGTGTTCAACCGGGCGGACGTGGACATCACGGAAGGGAATCTGGACCTGTGGGACGACCGGCTCGAAGCCCTTCGGTTCATGGGGGTTCGGATCGCGGAAGGGGCGTTAGATCGAAGCGGAGACGGTCCGGTGGAGCTTTCTGCGGGAGGCATTCAACAGTTGTCGCTTGGTCTCACCCTCATCGGCCGCGCACTTGACCAGGAGAAGCGGATCCGGGAGAAATCGGGCGCGTCGGCCGACTCCGATATGGATCGTTTGGCCGTTCGGGTGCAGGAGCAGTTCGCCGAGATTCAGGCCTTTGAGGCGAAGCGGCAGGAGGTCATCCGCGCCGAGCGTGAGAAGTACCGTTTTCCAATCCGGATCAGTCTGAAGACACTCGCGTTTATTTCGTGCGTATACGTTGTCGTCTACTTGGTTTGCAAAGTCCTGCGGGTATCCAGTGTGGCTCACAACATCGGGCACGCACGGTCTGGACGGTTCGCGCTGGGCTTGTGGGGTCTGTGTGCCCTGGGGCTACTGACCTTGTTTTCTCTGGTACAACGCATGTCAACAGGCGCCATGCCGGCGGAGAGTGCTTGGTCGGTCTTCTGGTGGTTCCTCGTCTCAGGCGCGTCCCTGTTTGGCCTGGTGTATCCGAGGTTGGTGCTCCCGCGAGTGGCGGATGTCCAGGAAGCTTCAGACTCGCCGGGGAATGCGGTCGCGGAATCTGCCACGATTCGCGGACTGTATCGGGCGGCGTACCTGTCCCTTTCCCGGCGGTATCTGGGGATTATGTTCGGCGTGACGTTATCGGCAATTTGCATTTGGGCGGTGGGGTATCGAATCTTCGTTTCCGTGTATCCTTGGGAAGTCGAGCTTTTAGCCGTCGGCTTGCGGGACGAAGAGTTTGAACTAGTTCGCCAGGTGTTGGCCATCCTTGCCCCGTGATACGGGAGCAAATTTCCAGTTTCTAGCAGATCGGCGCATCGCTGTCCGAGGACCCTGCCTGGACCATATTCGGGTTGTCATTTGACAAAACGCCCGAAACGGGGCTATAATTTTTGAGAAGGTGCGCAATCTGCGAATATGAGATCGGGATGCCCGTTCCGCTACGGCTACTTTTGGGAGGTATTCACACGTGAGTGACCGCGAACAAAAGGCTTACACCACGTTCGAGGCGGCAAAGATTTGCCACGTTACCCACCATAGCATCAAGAACTGGATTAAGCAGGGATTGATTAAGGCATCCCGGACGCCCGGCGGCCACTATCGCATTCTCGAAGAAGATTTGGACAGCTTTCGTGAGCAATACGA
>JAHDWY010000458.1:4069-4550 GCA_023384315.1 Candidatus Hydrogenedentota bacterium
ATGTTTCCGCGCGACAAGGCCTCAAGCAAGAAGCGGGTCATGATCGTGGATGACGACCCCGATGCGTTGAGCCTCATGGAGAAAATCCTGACGGACGAGGGCTTCGAGCTGATCAAGGTGAGCAATGCGACAGAAGTGGGTTTGAAGTCCGCGCAGTTGTCACCGGACCTGATTCTATTGGATTTCCTCATGCCGGAGATCAACGGCTTTGAAGTAACCAAGGCGCTTCGCGAGAACGAGTTGACTCGGTCGACGCCGATCATGGCCGTGACCTGCCTTTCCAAGGAGCAGGACATCGAGCGGATATTCTCGTGCGGAGCGGACGAGTACCTCGCCAAGCCCTTCAAGGTTGACCAGTTGCTGGACAAGGTGCGAGAATTAATCGGTCGGGGCCGCATGGTAGAGTAGCCCCACCGAGGAGAACATGCCTGGTACTGCCCCACGCCGCGGAATCGAACGTAAGATCCTTACGTCCATTCTA
>JAHDWY010000459.1:0-2214 GCA_023384315.1 Candidatus Hydrogenedentota bacterium
GCTCGTATGCTCCCACGTAGCGCAAGGCAATCTCGACGTTAACTCAGAGGAAGCAGTTCATGGCGAAGGCATGATCCGCGAAGACGTGACGGTGAACGGCACGACGGTCACCAACCCGTTGGCCCGGGTAGCGATCAAGCTCTTCCTGGGCACGGTGATGATCGGTGTGGGCGCGCTTCTGTTCTACGTGCATTACGCCACCGTAAGCGGCATTCGGGCCGCGCGCGACTGGGTGGAAGTGCCTTGCGTCATTGAAGAGTCCGAGTACGTCCAGGGTGATGAGGGTGACCGCTTTCTTCAGATGACATACCGGTACGAGTACGATGGACAGATCTACCGCTCGGACCGGCTCGACCTGCTTCCCGGCAGCATGGGCGACGATGGCGCGTGGGAAGATGAACTCTTCGAGACGCATCCTGCAGGTTCCGAATCCGTTTGCTACGTCAATCCCCGCGACCCCAACGAGGCCGTCCTTGATCGGCAGCACGGCGCCGGAGGCGCGCGGAACGTGCGGCTGTTGTCATTTCCCTTTCTGTTCGCGGGCGGCGCGTTCTACGTCTCGGAGATTCTCCGGTGGTTTCGATCGCGATCGCCGGCGGACGCCGGGGTCGCTGCCGGAATCGACCCTCTCGACTTGCCGCCTCCACCGCGCCGCGCGGGACTCGGCATGCGTCTCGCTATCGTTGTGGGCGCGCCAGGTATGACGCAACTCGCGTGGGCGTTCTTGGTCGGTTTCGTCTTTGTCTTCCGGATCATGGAAGGTCCGGCGATGCTGCGCGACTTGTGGCCGTCGGGCGAATTCCGGACTCAGGGCATCGTCACGAAGGTGACGCCCCTCGAAACCTACGAGTTCGAGCAACAGGTCTACGCCTTTACCTTCGAGTATGAAATCGACGGCGTTTCACAACGCCGCGAAAGCCACGCGCGCGGCAATCGCCACGACGTGGGGGATCGCGTGGAGATTGTCGTCGACCCCGAACGGCCCGAAACCGCGCGAATCGAGGGATCGCGCAGCCGTGAAGTGCCGCTCTGGGTCGCGTTGCTATTCGGTGCGCCGGTGCCCCTGCTCGCGTTCGGCGTCGTGGCGGGATACGTCTTCAACTTCCGGTCCGTCGGGTTGCTGCGGAAGGGCGTGCTGACGCACGCAAGGCGGGTCAGTGCCGCGTCCGCACCAATGCCTGACGGGGCCGATCCCTACGCGAACCTGCCGAAGTTCTTCTTCACGGTTGACGGTGCGCAGCATCGCGTCGATCCCCGGTCGCACGTGCCGTCCAACGAGGACGAAGTCGCCGTCCTTTACGATCCGGGTAATCCAGCATTGAACCTGGGTCTCAACCCGCACCAACTCGCCATCCTCCACGGCGGAAAGAGCGCCTGGGCCGCCGCGATCGCGTCACTCACCATTCCAGCGACTTGCATTTCGGTGATTGCGTGGCTGCTCTGGTGGGCGTGACGAAATAGTCGATTGTAGCGCCGCCCAGGGCCGAAGTGCCGCAGATCCGACGTAGCGGGCGATCTAGAAGCTTGGCTCGGGGGGAAACAATAGGTCTCGATTCGCCATTAGCTCTTCGCAGGTGTCAATGTCATCCGGTATTGGAATGAGAATGATTGGGTTGAGTCCAGGGTCATCCCATTGGTCCGGGTTATTGGGCGAGTTCAGAATACGAAGCGATGCACCGACGACCAGTTGCTCCGAATCGTCCACCACGGTGCCCCGCAGACTTCCATCGGAGTAAAGCGTCACGAAGTTCTGGAAGATCTCGCGGCGGGCGATATAGATTTCGCCCTCGATCAGTCCGAACAGCTTCACAAACACCGTAACGCCTGGCTTTCCGTCATTGTCCGCGTCGTTAATGCGGGGATCGTTGGGGTCCATGGTAAGCGGCAGATCCGGGTCTCCGTCGATACCGATCAACGTGGGTGTGGCGGGGCGATATAGTTTCCATTCCCCCTTCTCTTTGTAGACCTCGACTTCGGTACTTCGGGGCAGAATCGCTTGCGTGGCCTCATCAGGGAATGTTGAGACAAAGGGTTGGTTCGATTTTTGTTCCGCATGGCAAAAACAGTCGTACTCGACAAGCTCGCCGTCTTCCATGACCAAGTCCGTGAAGCCATACGAAATGATGAATGTGGACAGCGGCCCATTGGGCGTCTCGCCTTCGTACGCGACCACGTCGTAGTGCCCGCCGATCCGGTACACCAGGCCGGTGTAGA
>JAHDWY010000459.1:2224-4547 GCA_023384315.1 Candidatus Hydrogenedentota bacterium
CGTCGTAGTGGGCATAGTGCCCCGCCATAGCTTCCTTGGCTTCATTCTTGGTAGCCGGTTTCACCCAAGTCGGATCGTTGCTCGGAGTTTCGTACAGTGGGCTTTCCGGCCAGGGGTTGGGATTTGAACATCCAACGTGAAAAAGAGAACCGAGGGCCACTGCGGCAAGCGTTAATCTAAGCGTAGATGATGGCACGACCTGAAATCCCCCGTATGGACACGATGCCGGCTCCGAACTTCGATCAAATTTACCGTCTTCGAGGACGGGAGTCATTTCGCCGTCGCAGTCATCCAATGGTATCCTCTAATGGATGTCTGCGTGTAGAAGTTTCATTATCCTTTTGTCGTGGGCGAGATATATCAAAGGTGGTCTTTTTCGCCGGGCGCAGAAAGGCGCGCAAGCATTCCAAGGATGTCACTGACGCCCCGGATCGCAACGTAAACGGTAACGGTTGAGTACCAGGCTACGCACGCCATCGTCAACGACCACCAAAACCAGTGTTCAGGCATGTCCTAGTCCCTTTCGGCTCGCGTGCGCGCTGTCTTGGGTTTCAATAGGGAGCCGACCACCATGGCCGTTCCGGCAATAAGGTACGTTGCAATGTTTGAGAAGTGCGGCCCGACGATGTCCCTTGCGAAATGCCGGGTCGACGGGAGTTGTTCCATAACCAGAAACGCGATGGGGATTGTCGCGCCGCAGATGATGGCGCCCGCGGCGCCCCAACTGTTCGCGCGCTTCCAATAGCAGCACGCAATCAACAAGACGGCCATGCTGGACAGGTAGATGTTCCCCGTAACGGTCAGGTAATCCCATAGGTTGCCGCGGAGTGGGTACCAGAGGCCGTAAAAGAGCAGAAAGACGCCGATCAGGGCCACGATCGCCCGGCTGATCAGCAGTCCGCGCTTTTCCGGCCATCGTTGCTTGTGGAACGGTGCGAGGATGTCATTGTAGATGACGCTGGACCACGTCAACATATACGCCGAGTCCGTCGACATGTCGGCGGCCAGCATAGCGGCCACCAGGATGCCCATCAGCCCGACGGGGGCAATCTGGCTCAGCAGCTTGGGCATAGCCAGGAGCGTATTATCTCCAATCTCCTCCGGAGCTAGCGTCGCCAGAGCGGCGATTCCCCAGATCACCGGAATCAGCCAGCGGCACAGGAAGAAGAAACTCGTGCGGGTGTAAACCTGGCGCCCCGTGCGCGTGTCCTTTGCGGCCAAGAGCCGTTGTATGGTCGTCTGCCACGTCAGCACCATCGCCACACTCAGCATGCCATTGGCCACGACGTATTCCCATCCCATTTCCGGATGTACGAACGGATTGAACCCGCCGGCGCCGTAATGTTCCTCAACGGCCGCGGTCATGTTGGCCCATCCCACATTGACAAGAATCAAAACCGTAATAGCCAGCAGGCCGGCGCTCATGACGATGAACTGGAGGAAGTCGGTGACGAGCACCGACAGCATTCCGCCAAGGACCGTGTAGATGCCAACGCACACCAAGAGCGCGGTCATCGTGATTTCGAGATACGTCGGATCGAAACCGCACACCGTCACCAGGAATTCACCGCCCGTGCGCAGGAAGACCCCCATGTTGAGCAGACCGCCCAGCACAATGACAACGCCGCTGAGCCATCGGATTCGCGAGCCAAACCGCAGTTGGAACAGTTCCGGGATGGTCATCACTCCGGCATCCCGAAGGGGCTTGACGCAAAACCCGGTGTAGCCCACGAAGAACATGGCGAGGAAGGCGAGTATGCCGGGCGTCGCCCCGGCGAAGCCGCTCTTGTAGCCGCTTTGCGCCGTGTACATACACGTCACGATGCCAAATTCGGTAGCGGCAAGCGATGCGATGCCGAGATACAAGTTCATCTCGCGGCCGGCAAGCAGGAACTGGTCGACCCGAACCACGTAGCGGCGAACGGCGAGCCCGGCAATCATCGTCGCGATAAGGTAACAACCCACGATGCTGCCGTCGATCCAACTGAATTGAGTCACGCACAATCCCCTTTCGCTGCCGTTTCGCCCCGCACCCCCGGGCCTGAACACCGATCCCTGCGTCAACTCGACAGGACCCGGCCACGTGGAATTCTTGCACGCGGGAGAAAAGCGAATCAAGGCATCGGCAAGTACGGGCGTCGATGCGGACGCTTTGGCGGCTGGCTAGTGGGAAGGAGTATTTGGTAGAGTCGATTGGGGCCGGCGGTGGGGTGTGGGCTGACGGCACAGCCATCGGTTTGATGAGGTAGATACCCATTTTAGAACACTTAAGGGCCCACCATAACGGCATGGTTGTGAGGGACTGTGGCGATGGCGGCGTGCG
>JAHDWY010000460.1 GCA_023384315.1 Candidatus Hydrogenedentota bacterium
CCGCACCGGCGAGCGGCCCAAGTGCAACATCGACGAAGCCTTCATCGAAGTCGTCACGCTTCTCATGAGCGTCGAGGCGTACCGGCAGAAACGCGAAGTGCGCTGGGATCGGGACGCGGAGGAGATTGTGTAGGTACACACCAGATCATCAAACGCTTACGGTGTCCATCTTACGCGAGCCATCTCGCCATTCGCTGGCGTGCTTCTTCCTGACTAATCAGCACGCCCGCCTCTGCCTGCTCGATTCCCTTTTCAATCTTAAAGATCAGGTAGAGCCGCTCCAAGGCGTCTGCGACGTTCGCATCCTCCGGTAGGGATTCGATCGCTTCTACAAGCTGCTGTTTTGTATACATGGCTCACCTTCTCGCTTGGCCCGTAGAAATCGTAACAGATGACGTGATTTCTGGCAAACCACCGTCTTTCGTTTTGTACAAGATAGTACTCACATCATGCCAACCGGAACACGCGCCCGAACGTCACGGCGCGCACCATGCCGATGGTGTAATTTAGCGCGGCAAACTTCAGCGCGCCCCACATCGTGTACTGCCAGCAGGTGGCGGTATCGTCGGTGTAGGCGATGAGACCGCGTTTCGCCAGGTATTCGTAATGAGCCTGGCGTGCGCGATGGAATTCAGCGATCTCCTGGCCTGGCGTGAATCGGTACGCGTTGAAGCTGGAAAAGCGCAGCATCTCCCGATGGCGCTGCAAAAGATCGGCAAACGATTTGGCGCGTACCAACTGGCTCTTCCAGAGGCGTGTCACGTCGACTTCGATGGCGGACTGGTTGTCGGTCGTGTAGATCGCCCGCCCATCCCGATCCACCGAGTAGACCCACGTGCCCCGCATGGAAAGTCCCATGATTGTGCCCACCCCCACGATGACGAAACAGTCCCGCTCCGGCGAAACCAGGAGTCCATACGTGAGCTTGTACTTCTCGCCCTTCGCGTCCGGCGCCCAACCGAGAAAGACGAAGCCCAACTGCAGCGCTTCGCGCACCCAGCGGATGCTGTACCCCGACGCGTCCGGATAGGGCGGCCGCTCCTGCATCGGCCCGTACGGCCAGACGAGCCGCTTCTCGAGCCGTCCCACCACGGCGATCCCGAGCACGAGTACGATAGGGAGTACGATGAAGACAATGTAGAACAAGGCAGAACTCCTCCCGCATTGAAACCCGGTCCCCAACCCCTGATGCCGGATTACTCTACAGGATTCCGCTCCATTTGCACATCCTTCGATCAGCGAAACTCTACTTGGATCTCCGGCCGCTGAATCGAAGGAAAGAAGGTGCGACGACGTGATAGACTCTCTTCGATCCAACAGAAACAGCTGATCCCGGTGAGTTATGTAAGATAGGTTACAAGCGTGAATACATTGCAGCACCGGACGACGCGCGGAACGGGTCTGATGGAACCGTTTCTGGCGCGCCAACGGTATCGCATCGCGAACAAGCTCATTCGTCCTGAACTCCGCACTGGACGCATCCTGGACATCGGATGCGGATCGTGGCCGGGCTTCGTTCTCGCTACGTCATTCGGCCAGAAGTGCGCCCTGGACCCCGCCTTGACCGACGAAGCCATCCGCCAATTGGCGCAGGACCACGGCATCGAAGCGGCCCGCCTGGATATCGCCTCTGCAGCGTTGTCGCGCTATCCGGCAGGCGCGTTTTCGGTGATCACGATGCTGGCAGTCGCCGAGCACCTTTCTCAAGAGGATCTCGTCTCCGTCCTGAGGGACGCCGCCACATTGCTCGAAGACGGAGGCGTGCTCATTCTGACCACGCCGGCTCGATGGGTGGACCCTATCCTGCGAGGCATGGCGAGGTTGCATTTGGTCAGCCCGGAAGAAATAGAAGAACACAAAACGCTACTGACGCCGCGAGACGTACGCACATTGCTGGAAGAAGCCGGTTTTCCGCGAGAAGACGCAAAGGTCGGCACTTTCGAGTTCGGCATGAACATCTATGCGCGTGCCACGAAACGATCGCAGAAAACATCATAGTCGCCCCGCGACGCGCCACCCTGCTACCGGTCATTTCCCGCCCGCGAGATCGACAAAACTCCCGGTTACATACGACGCCTCATCGGATAACAACCACAGGATAGCCGCTGCCACCTCCTCCGGTTGACCGCCGCGCATCATGGGTATCACGCTCTTGACACGGTCCACGCGACCGGGTTCGCCGCCGCTGGCATGGATGTCCGTGTAGATGAACGCGGGCCGGACGGCGTTGACGCGGATCCCCTCCGCGGCCACTTCCTGAGAGAGACCAATGGTGAATGAATCCATCGCACCTTTGGACGCCGCATAATCGACGTATTCGCCCGCGGAGCCAAGACGTGAAGCCGCAGAGGACACGTTGACGATAGCCCCGCCGTGTCCGCCGAGTCGGGGCGACATGCGCCGGATGGCTTCCCGCGCACACAGGAAACTCCCCGTGACGTTTGTCGCGAGAATCCGCGTGAGCCGGGCCGCGTCCATATTCTCGACGCGCATCTGGGTTTCGAGGATTCCCGCGTTGTTAACCAACGCAGACACGGAGCCCAACTGCTCATCAACCGTCTTGAACAGCGTAACAACCTCCGACTCTACCGACACATCCGCGGCGACCGCGATGGCGCGGCCTCCGTTCGCCATGATCCGCGATACAACCGATTCCGCCGCGTCACGTCGTTTTGCGTAATTGACGCACACGGCGTATCCCCGCTCCGCTGCCAGCAGGGCCGTTGCAGCCCCAATGCCCCGGCTGGCGCCGGTGATTACAAGTACCCTGCCTTCACTCAATGGACGTCTCCTGCGATTGCTTGCTTGTTATCTCGGCGGCTCATGCATACAGACATGGGGCCATGCGCAACTGGCGGAGTGCTACGAAAGCGCGTGGCCGAAGGAGAGAATGCCACCGGCAAACCAGATGAACCATCCGAGCGTCCAGAACACCAATCTCGCGACCCGCCGCCAACGCCAATCCGGGATGCGAATAAACTGAAGCCCCACGCAAACGAGAAGTACCGGCGCGCAGTACGTCATGACCAACAAGGAGAACCGGAGACAGCACCCCTGGAATCCGCGGGAGATCGCGCCGGTTAAAGGCCCCGCCATCGTGCACAAGGTGCTCATGAATACCCGGGAGTCGTGTTCCGGGCCATCATCCAACCCCGCATTCGTGATTCGGAACGTCAATAGTGTATAGACAACGAACAAGACGACGAACACGATTGCATGTGCGCGGGTTAGATTGTTCTTTAAATACTTCAACGCACCCGAACGGTAAACCGGCTCAACGGCGGGACTCAGGTTGGCGGTCGTTGAATCCATCTACGGCGTCTTTCTTTGTCTACTCTGGAGTTTCCACAACCGGCTGCATCTGATCAAAATACGCTTTGTTCTTCTCCAGATTCTCCTGGTACTGACGATCGTAATCCGTTTCTCCGGTTGCGTCCTTCCACACGTACCTCACGGCGCCGATGACCACCAGAAGGCCGACAAGTGCTACGATCAACAGTATCTTCGTACTCTTGTCCATTTGCCGTCTCCCGATACTTTCAGTCTTATCGTACCACGTTGAGAACGGGTGCGTGTCAATCACGAATCATCCCGTCCGGTATGGTGATGATCTTCTCGCCGCTCGCCATACCAGACATCCAATCCTTCCCGCCGCTGTATGGCCTTCGGTCCGCTCGCGGCCAGTCGTACCAGGAGCCCCAGGATCTCGCGCGCGGAATGCGCCCGCAACTTTCGGCCCGACGTTGTCACCGGTTCGCGCAGGACGACAAACCGTCCATGGCGGCGCAGCGCCCGGCTGATAACCGCTTCCTCGGCCGCATAGAGTCGCTCGTCGAATCCCCCCACAGCGTCGAAGGCCTCCCGGGTACAAAACACGAAGCACCCGGCCGCGAGTCGCGCCGCGCGATACAGGGGGATTACGATGGCCGCCATAATGCGGCCATAGAGTGGAAGGGGTCCATCAAATCGCACGGTACAGCCGCCGCCAACCGCCCCACCACGCATGGCGTCCACCGCAGCGCGGACCACTGCCTCGTTGACTACCGTATCCGCGTCGACAAAGATGAGCATGTCGCCGTTCGCGGCCCGCGCCCCCGCGTTCCGCGTCGCCGCAATCTGCCGATGCACAACCCGGATCACCCGCGCCCCATGTTCCTCCGCAATCGCAGCCGTGCGATCCGTCGACGCATCGTCCACGACGACGATCTCGTACGGCTCGCCAAGCGCCCGTGCCGCCGCTTCAATCGCGTCCAACGTGCGCCCGAGGAGTTGCTCCTCGTTATGCGCGGGGATGATGAAAGAGATCATGGCAATTCGCCATTGCACCGTGGCATCTGCGGACGAAGCCGAGTGACATCGCGTTGGTCCAGTAGCTGACCTACGCAGCCGAAAACAGTACCGACGATGAGGCTCATTCAAATTCGACCCGGCCGTAATGCTCGACCGTCTTATCGATTCGAGCCTCCTCCGCATGTCCGTACCGGATACGCTGATAATCCTGA
>JAHDWY010000461.1 GCA_023384315.1 Candidatus Hydrogenedentota bacterium
TCAGTATGCAAAGCTCGGCTCCATCGTACCCCCCCGCCCACGTGCGCCTTCTCGGCAGGCGTGCCGTCGGGATAGACAACCCGGACCGGTATGTCCACGGCGCGCTTCAGGATGATGGTCGCTTCGTTGGCATCGAAGTGAACGTGAGTCCCTTCGGGCGAATATCCTTCCTTGGCGAACACAAGTTTCGGCGAATAGGTGACGCCGGCGTTGGGTACTGCGAAGCGGCCCGCCTCGTCCGTCTTGCCCGCGGGCAATGAGCTGTCGGCAAGAATCCGCACGTCTGCCAAGGGTTCTCCGTCGACGCCGCGGACCGTGCCGCGCAGGGTGTGGCCGGTATCCACGGTCAACATAACCCCCGCTGGCTCGCCGCGATCGTGGACGCGGTACCAACCGCCCTGTTCGCCGGCGATGACGCGGACGAAAACCTGGCCGATGGTTTTGTCCTGAAACGTAACCTTGCCGTCCGGACCGGTCACGCCCTTTTCACCGTCTTGCAGCGGCGTTTCGCGAAGGACTTCGCTGTCCCAGTTCACGCAATGGACTTCGGCGCCGGAAACGGGATTGCCTTCGGCGTCCTGAACAAGCAAGGTAATTGGACCGAGCTGCTGGGCGACAGCGAGACCCGTCGCCAGCGCGAAGATGGCGACGAAACGCATGGTTATGATGGTCGTCTTCATTGGCCTTGGCCCTCCCGCTCCAGCACGAGGTACATGGGTTCGTTGGCGCGCATTTGCGAGGCATCCTGGGTAAGGGCCTTATGAATCCACTCCGCAATCCGCGGCGTGGGGGTGGTCTCGGCGATGGCCTCCAGCTTTTCCCGGTAGGATTTGCCGCCGGGTTGGCCTGCGCGGCTCAAAAGGTACGAGATTGCGGTGTTCATGTGGGGCGAATCGGGATCACTGAGGAGGCCGTTTACGATGGCATCGGCCGCGGCGGCGTCGCGCTTCCCGAGTAGCCGGAGCAACTGGGGCAACAGGTAGTTGCGATGGTCCTTGTCCGCGGGCAGTTCGGCGTGCTTAACCGCTTCGTCCCGCAGGAAAGCCGTTACGGCCTCGCTCTCGAAGCGGTCCAGGATGGTGAGAATGTGGCCGCGCCAGTCCTTCCACTCCGGAACCTCGTACAACGCGATTAGCGCGGGGGCGGCCTCCTCACCCCAGCCCGCCACCTGCTCGTCCAGCGTCCCGACGGTGGATGGTCCCCACATCTCGTAGACGAGCACGTACTCGATGGGCGGGTCGAAGCCGGGAGTGATGCGGGTCTCCCATCCGATAGGTCCAGGCGGTGGCGGCGCGTAACTGCCAACCACTGCCAACGCGACTACGAGCGATGACAATCCGAGGATCGCGCGTCTTCCCATGCAGCAGGTCTCCGTTCCAGGTCGGCAATTTCTGAGAAGTTAATCCGTCCAAACGGCGATAGGTTTCCGCCACCAAACTGAACCGGGCCCGATCGACCTCTAGAAACAGCTTACGCCCTGATCGGGTTTGACACCAGAGTTGGGATTCGGTTCGGAACGATGCCAGGCGGCTCAAAAACAAGCCGGGGCGCGCGGCGAATCGCGCCGCGCGCCCCGTTCAGGCTGGTGCAAGAAAAGGGTTTACTTCACACAGACGTGTTGATAGGTGCGGCGCATGAGGACGCCCATGACCGTCAGCAGCAACACCAGGAACCAGGCGCCCCCGAGCGGTACGCTCTTGCTCGGGTCCGTCGCATCGCCGTTGTACAAGAACTCGGTCAGGTTGGTGCTGCCGTCACCGTCGAAGTCGTCGTTCGGGTTCACATCGGCCAGGGTCATGATCCAGTCGTTCAACGGATTGCCGTCATTCTGGGCGTGCTGGATGATCGCGTTCTCGAAGTTGTCTCCGAGTCCGTCGCCGTCCACGTCCTGCGTCTCGTTCGGATTGTGCGGGAACGCGTCGGTGGAATCCGGTTCGCCGTCGCCGTCCGCATCGGGAAGGGCGCGGCCCATCAGTTCGACTTCGATGCACGGCACCTCGGAGTCGTCGCACATGACTTCGAATACGGCCTTCTTGTTTCCGGAGGAGGTCGGCGTGAATTCGACTTCGAGTTCCACGGTCTGCCCGGATACCAGCGGCAGGACCGGCAACGTGGAGGAGAGCCGGAAGTCGTACACGTCGCCCGACACCGGCACGATACCGAGCAAGGTCACACCGCTCTTCTTCTTGCCGTTGTTCTTGACGTTGAGGTCCTTCCTGCTCTTGCCGTTCACGGTCGTGTCGTCGAACTCGATCGGGTCCGGCGTGACGCTGATGCCGGTGGTGCCGGACCAGGTGAGGGTCGTCATCGAGTGCTTGGGCAGGGTCAACGTGTACGAGCTAGCGAACTCCGCAATGAACGATTCCGTCGTGGTCACGTTCAACTCCGTTTCGTTCGTCGCGTCGATATCAGCGGCCGTAAGGGTCGTCACTGTGGCGCCCCCTTCGGGTTCACTGGGAAGGCTCAGGGTAACGTCGTGGCTTTGCACCAGGTCGAGATTGAACAGGACCAGGCCGTAGTTCGTGCCATCTTTGTACGCGAAGGAATGAAGCACGGGAAGGGTGCTCGCCGTAGGGACGCCGTTGATCGCCGGAAGCGGAACCGAGGGCGTTTCGCCTTCGTGAACCGTCGTCACCATGCTGCCCTGAATGGCCTTGTTCGCCACTTCGACGCCAAGCCAGGTCGGGCGTTTGCGGCCGGTGGCTTCCAGATCGCGCATCATGCCCCACAGGCGGACGTAGTCGTTCAGGCCGTATCCGAACTTGAAGGAGTAACCGACGGCGGTAAACGCGCACTGGTTGTTGATCCCCAATTCGCGTTGATACGAGAGCATGGTCAGGGGCAGGGAAAGGCCCGCGCCCAAGCTCGCCACGAACTCGTTACGAATGTCGTTCGGCGCGGGGCCGTGGGTCGTGTGCAAGTTGATTTCGTAGATGGATAGTTCCGTACCCTGGCCGGCCGCATCCAAATAGGACTGCGACTGGGAAACGACGCCGTTGTACCCGTTCAGGGCCAGTTGGAACATGGGGTAGTACTTGCCCGCATCGTCCGGCCATTCATCGAGGATGCCGAAGTACGGGGCCACAGCAACGCTGTCGTGATTGGAACTGTTGGCCTCGATCTCGCCTTGCCGTCCGGGAAACGCGGACTGGCCGCCGATAATCAGGTCGAATTTCGCATCATCGAAGTAGGGGCTGCTCGTGATAAATCCAAACCGGAAGTGAGAGATCGAACCAAGCCGAACGCCGCCCAGCGCCGATGCGCCAAAGAAGGGATCGCCGCCCGAGGCGGTGCCCCACATCTCGTTTCCGTACTCCAGGTGGATCTTCTCGAAAACCGTCGTCCAGGGTTCGGACTGGCCAAGCGCCTGCCGGCGCAACGCGTACGGGTGCCCCGAACTGACGGGCGCCGCCAGATACGCGGCAAGGTTGGACATGTCCTCCTCGGAGAAGGTCGGCGCAATGACGTACCAGGGTTCGCCGCCGACTTCCGTGCAGAGTTCCAGGAATTCGTGCAGGGAGTACCCATAGGTATCGGATGCGCGCGAACTGGGGCGGAACCCGGTGAGCTTACGCGCGAAGGGATCGGCCAACTCGTTGTCGAGCGAAGCGCCGCATTGGATGCGCCAATCGCGCAGCACGCCGGGGCGAAGCTCTTTGAGCCGGTTCACGAAGGTATCGGTGAACGCCGTCGGGTTCGTCTGACCGTCCTTGTACAATTGGCAATCATCCAGCCAAACCTCTCCACCTTCATTGAGAATGCTGAAGGTGAGGCTGAGTATCGGGTGATACGCTCCGGCTTCATAGGGGCCAAGCTTGTCTGCCGATTCCGGAATGGTTGCAAAGACTTCGTATTCCTGCCACGTATTGGACAGCAGGATGGTATGGTTGAGGAAATCGATCTCGCCTTCACGATAGAACCGCGCGCGAATCTGGTCCCCATTCTTCTTGCCCTTTGCCCAGAACTTCAGTTTCCACGTCCCGGAAACCTTCAGGAGCTTTCCCGACGACGTGTCGCCATCGCGCCAGTAGGAGTCGAAATGGGCCGCGTAGATGGGAGGTGCCCAACCCGCACCTACCGGAAATACGCCGTGAAACGACTGCTCGCCGGTGCTTCCGGGGCGTTTCGTGCTGACATCGGCTTGCTGCGAGGGATTGGGTGTGCCGAAACTGTGGGCGAACTTCTTCCGCGCAATGATGACGTCCCACTGATTCAGCGTCGGTACTTCGGGGAACAGGTACCAGGTGTACCGGTTGTTTTCGTGGGTGAATCCCGTAACGGTGCCTTTGTGCCCTTTGCTGGGTCCGAAGACCACTTCGAACTCGGCGCCAGTCCAGAACCCGGTCGGTTGTCCAATACCATAGGTATCGTTGTTCCATTCCGTGTACCAGAAGTCCTGCTCGACCCGGCCGCCGG
This sequence comes from Candidatus Hydrogenedentota bacterium, assembly GCA_023384315.1. GTDB lineage: Bacteria > Hydrogenedentota > Hydrogenedentia > Hydrogenedentales > SLHB01 > JAHDWY01. The sequence goes on from JAHDWY010000461.1 coordinate 4,417, forward strand.
TGGAATTGGGCCCCACGTGGAACATGACGCCGTACTCGCCGGATTCAAACCCGGGGTTCGGCAGGATGTTCTTCATGTA
>JAHDWY010000462.1 GCA_023384315.1 Candidatus Hydrogenedentota bacterium
CCGAAGCCGTCCGGCAGAATCTCGAGCGTGCCTTCGCCGTAAAGCGAACCGGTCGCTTCGATGCTCTGCTGCAAAATGCGGAATATTAGATCCTGCTTCTTGAGGCCGCTGTATCCTTCGACGTTCAGGTGGCGGGCCGTATCGGCCAGTTCCGTCATCGTCATGCGCTTCAAGTCACCGATCGCGATCTCCGGACCGTTCGAACTCGCCTGAATCTCGCTTTCCGGATCATTGGCAACGTCGACCACCGGTGCCGACGGGCGCCGATCCCGGTCACGTCCGTGATCGCGGCCACCGCGCGATGGGCCTCGGCCCGGCCCTCCCGAGTTGGAGCGTTTGGGCTTCCCTCGGGGTCTCGAATGCGACTTGTCGTTAACCGTTCTGTCAGCCATTCATCATCCTTTCGTAATTTCCAGTGTTTGGGTAGCGCGCTACGGCGCAAGGTTTTCAAACGTTGTCAAAGTCTTGTATTGGTGCCGCCCGCGCGCCCACGAACTGTCGACGCACGGCGCGTCTCAGGTTAGTGAATTTCCGCCCAGTTGTCCCCGATGCCCACATCCACTTTGAGTGGAACGTTCAATTCTATTGCGTCCTCCATGATCCGCTTCATCGTGCCCGCGACGGCTTGGACCGTCTCTTCAGGGGCTTCCACCACCAATTCGTCATGAACCTGGAGGATCAGTTGAGCGTCGGTCCCCTCCAAGGCTTCGTCGAGCCGAATCATGGCGAGCTTGATTACATCCGCCGCGCTTCCCTGTACCGGCGTATTCGTCGCGATGCGTTCCGCCGCGCGGCGCATACTCACGTTTCGGGAGGTCAATTCCGGCACATAGCGCCGCCGCTTGAGCAAGGTTTCTACATACCCGTCCTCGGCCGCCTGTCGCAGGGTCGCATCGATCCAAGCGCGTACCCCCGGATACTTCTCGAAATAGTGGTCAATGAACCGGGCGGCCTCCGCATTGGTGATCCCGAGATTCCGAGACAAACCAAACGCGCTGATCCCGTAGATCACGCCGAAGTTCACCGCTTTGGCCTGGCGACGCATCTCCGGGGTTACCAGTTCCGGCATGACTCCGAACACACGCGCTGCCGTTTCCTGATGGATGTCGGCATCGTGCACGAACGCTTCTTTGAGATGGGCGTCCCCCGAGAGGTGGGCCAGGATTCGCAATTCAATTTGAGAGTAATCCGCCGAAATCAGCTTCCTGCCCGCATCCCGCGGTACGAATCCTTCGCGAATGCGCTTTCCGATTTCAGTCCGGACCGGAATGTTCTGCAGGTTCGGGTCGCTACTGGATAGGCGACCGGTCGCCGCAACGGCCTGATTGAACGAAGTATGTATACGTCCGGTTGCCGGATGCACCAGCTTGGGCAACGCTTCGATGTAGGTTCCCCGGAGTTTCTCGAGAATCCGATACTCCAAAATCTTTTCGGGCAAGGGATGCTCGTGTGCAAGAACCTCGAGCACTTCCACATCGGTGGAGAATCCGGTCTTCGTTTTTCGGATTGGCTTGAGCCCGAGCTTCTCGAACAGGATCACCTGCAATTGCTTGGGCGAATTTATCTGGAAGGGTTCTCCGGCTACCTGGTGTATCTCCGCTTCCAGGCTCTTGAGCCGTCCCTCAACTTCCTTTTGAAGCTCCTCAAAGAGGTGCAGGTCAACCCCGACGCCAGCCTGCTCCATTCGGGCGAGTACACCGATCAACGGCCGTTCGACCCGGTCGAACAACTCCCACAATCCCCGTTCGCTGAGCAGCGGCTGGAAGACCTCGGAGAGGCGCCACGTGATATCCGCATCCTCGGCGGCGTATTCGCACGCCCTGTCCAGGGGAACGGTATCGAAGGTCACCGCTTTCGATCCCTTACCGATCAGGTCGGTTATGGGGATCATTTTGCGCTTGAGGTAGTGGAGACTGACTTCTTCCAGATTATGCCTCATCCGCCCGGCATCTGTCAAATACGACGCTACCATCGTATCCAGCCCGACTCCGTCGATCCGAATGCCCGCGCGCTCGAGTACGACCATGTCATACTTGATGTTATGGCCGACCTTGGTGATCCCTGGATCCTCCAGCAGGGGACGCAGCATTTCGATGGCCGTCTTGCGGTCCAGAAGCGTCTCGTTCGAAGGGGCTGAAACAGCCTTCATGCACTCCGCAGTGTGGCCGACCGGAATGTAGTAGCCCGTGGCCGTTGCGCAGCTCATGGATACCCCGACCAATTCGGCGCGCATGGGGTCCGTTGAAGTGGTTTCCGTATCGAGCGCAAAGGCTCCGGATGCCCGCATTTCAGCGAGGACGGATTTCAATTGTTCTCGCGTCAGGATTAACCGATACGAGGTGGTTTCGACTTCGGCCGCATCCGGCAAGTACTCTTCAAGCAGTGACTGAAATTCGAGTGCGTGAAACGCCTCCGCCAGCTTCGCGCGATCTTCCTCGCCACGGCGACAATCCTCAACTCCCAACGGGAGGTCCACGTCTGTCTTGATCGTGACAAGTTCCCGGCTCAGCCACGCCATTTCCTTGTCGGCTTCGAGTTTCTCGCGCTGTTTGCCCTTGATTTCGTCGATGTGCTCGTAGAGCGATTCAAGGGACCCGTACTTCTCCATCAGCGTCTTGGCCGTCTTGGGACCGATCCCCCGGACCCCCGGCACGTTGTCCGCCGTGTCCCCCATCAACGCCAACGCGTCGATCACGTGTTCCGGATCGCAACCAAAGCGTTCGCGGACTTCGTCAGTTCCGTACCAAGCGCCATGGTCTCCCTTGCTGGGGTCGTACACTTTGGTTTTACCACCGACGAGCTGAAGCATGTCTTTATCGCCGGTGACGAGTATCGTTTCCACATTCTCCTTCGCGGCGCGTTGCGCAAGCGTTCCCATGATGTCATCCGCTTCCACCCCTTGCTGGGAAAACATGGGGATGTTAAAGGCGGCGACCAGATCTCGAATGAGCGGAAACTGAGAAGACAGTTCTTCGGGCATGGCCTCGCGATTAGCCTTGTATTCAGGGTAAAGCTCGTCTCGAAAGGTCTTCCCCGGGGCGTCGAACACGACGGCAATATGGCTCGGATCGTGTTCGCGAAGGAGTTTCAGCAGGATGCGTGCAAACCCGTAGACTGCGTTGGTCGGCTGCCCTTTCGAGTTCGTCAGGTTCCGAATGGCGAAAAACGCCCGGTATGCAAAGGCGCTGGCATCGATGAGAAACAGCCGATCAGCCATGGCTCCCCTTTCCGGCGACAGCGAGAATCTGTACGGCCGCGCGTTTACTCGCCCCGGCTTCTCCCAACGCGTCTCGTACGGCGCGTAGTTCCGCGAGCATCTGCTCCCGCTTGGGACCGTCGGCGATCAGTTCAAGCGCTACCGGGAGAATTTTCGACACGGTGGCATCGTGCTGAACGAACTCCGGGACAATGCGTTTGCCCGCGAGGATATTGACCAGGCCGATATGTTCGATGCGCACCAGCAGGCGCGCCAGCCAATAGGTTAGCGGAGCCACGCGATACAGGATGACCATAGGCACACTGAAGAGCGTGGTTTCTACGGTAGCCGTACCGGATGCGACCAGACAGAACCGCGCGCCATCCAGCACTTCATAGGTCTTGCCAATCACCGTTTCAATCGGAAAATCTCCGGCGATCGACCGAATCTGCTCCTGCCGCGCTTCATCGACACACGGCACAACGAAACGCGCCTCCGGATACTGCTCGCGAATTCCATTCGCCACGTCGACCATGATTGCGAATAGCCTGCCGATTTCCTGTTCGCGGCTGCCCGGCAACAGACCAATCACCATGCCCTCGCGATAGAGCCCTTCGATGGGTGTCGCCGCGACGTGATCGAGGAGGGGATGCCCCACGAAGGTGCAGTCCACGCCGACGGCGTCGTAGAGCCGTTTTTCAAAGGGCAGAATCACCAGCATCTCCTCCACGATGCGCGCGATGGTCAGCACGCGGCCGCGTTTCCAGGCCCACACCTGGGGGCTGATGTACCAGACGACCGGGATGGCCAACATGCTGGCCCGTTTCGCGATCTGAATGTTGAAACCGGGATAGTCGATTACCACGAGACAGTCCGGCGCTTCGTATTCAAAGCCGCGTACCGTCTCCACGTAAAGCCGTTTGAAAAATGCGAAGTGCTTGACCACTTCGACAAACCCCATGATGGCATTGCTCGCGAGGTCGTGCCGCAACTCCATACCGGCCGCTTCCATGCGCTTTCCGCCGAGACCGACGCATTCGACCGCCGGATCGATTTCCTTGATCGCGCGTATCAGGTTGGCCCCGTGCATGTCGCCCGACGATTCTCCGGCTGAAAAGAAGATGCGCGTCACGGATGCTCCCGGATGGAATCCACCACTTGTTGCGCCAGGGCCAATGCTTCCAATGCGTCCTCTCCGGAGACCAGGGGACGGCGGCGTTCCCGCACGCACTGTACAAACGAAGCGAGTTCCAGTTTCAGCGGTTCATCCTTGTGGACGTCCAAGGGCTCT
>JAHDWY010000463.1 GCA_023384315.1 Candidatus Hydrogenedentota bacterium
AGTACACCTGCGATATGACCCTCGCTGAAATCCGCGCCCGCTTCGACCAGATGTACGAAATGATGCGACCCCACCTTAAGAAAGGCCGCACCATGCTCCAGGCCAGCACCGACGTCGCCCTCGAACGCGTCTACAACACCATGGTCCAACGCGGTCTGCTGTAATCCTTCTGGATTCATGATAAAATGATTTGAATCGCTTTGGGCTGGATGGAAGTCATTCAACTAACACGAAACGAAGCGTATGCCGCGAAAGGTAAGAGAACTCATACGAGACTTGCATAGCGCCGGATTTCACGAGATCGTGGGCGGCGGTAAGGGTGGGCATCGGAAGTTCTCGCATTCCCGTTACGCGGGTGCGGTTACGCTTAGCGGAAACTCGGGTGACGACGCGAAGCCTTATCAGGAGAAACAAGTAAGACGCGCCATCGAACAGGTGACGAAATGAAACAAGGCGACCAGTACCACAAGTGGGTTGAGTGGAGCGACGAAGATAATACGTACATCGGGTATTGCCCTGACGTCATCTCCGGCATTCATGGCCACGACCCTGTACAGCTCTATGGAGAACTCTGCGACATCGTAGAGGAAGTGCTCGACCATCTACGGACGGACGGGCGTCCTCTCCCGCCGAAACGGACGCGGCCCATGCAGGATGTCGTGTAGCGTTCGAGAACCGCCGAAGGCATTGGACGATATGGACTCGAAGAAATCCAAACTTCTACGAATGGACAACGTTCTCATCGTCGTCGAGGATCTTGAAGCCGCTAAGGAGTTCTTTACCGAACTCGGCATGGAACTGGAAGGCGAGACTACGGTCGAGGGGCCTTGGGTGGGCCAAGTCATCGGGCTCGACGACGTTCGCGCCGACATCACCATGATGCGGACGCCGGACGGCCACAACCGGGTTGAACTGACGAGATTCCACCGGCCCGCGGCGGTCAAATCCGTGCCGGAAAACGCGCCGGCAAACACGCTGGGCATACGCCGCCTCATGTTCGCGGTCGAGAACCTCGACGACGTGGTCGCCCGCCTGCGCAACCACGGCGCCGAACTCGTCGGCGAGATCGCGCAGTATGAAAACTTCTACCGGCTCTGTTTCATGCGCGGCCCCGAGGGCGTCATCATCGGCCTGGCCGAGAAGCTCGACAATAAGAAAGAATAGTGTTCAACGCGATGGGTTCGGAAGTGGTTGGACGCAAATTCACCCTGTTGCCAACGGCACATAACCGCTTTCCCGAATCACGCCCTGGCCTTCTGGTGCCATCAGCCAATCCCTGATCTTGACCGCGCCGGAATCTTCGCCGGCGTCTCGACGTATTACCGCGTACACTTCCGTAACGTACGGGTATTCGCCAGCTTGAATCGTCGCAAAAGACGGCATCACGCCGTCCACCGCCAGGAGTTCCGTATTTGGGCTCGCCGCCATAAAATGTTCGTAGTAGTAGACCGAATAACCGATTCCCCATTTGTTGCTTGTCAGCGCGATATACGGTCCACCCATCCCGCCGCGTACGATGTATTCCTCCCCGTATTCGTGCAGGCTGGCAAACGAAGCGTCCTTCATCACCAAGGTTTCCATCAGTTCCTGACTGCCGGAATGCTTGTCGCGACGATAGGCTGTGATCTTCTCGTCTGGCCCGCCCACTTCCGACCACTTCACCAGTTCGCCACTGTAGATTTGTTTGATCTGATCCGTGCTCAATCCCGCGACAGGGTTTTCGTAGTTCTTGAGGAATACAAACGCATCCATCGCAATAGGCGTAACTTCGAGTTCAATGTTTTCTGTTTTGGCCAACGCCAGCTCGTCACTCGAGGGCCGGCGCGCGATAAGGCCGATATCGGATTTGCCGGCAATCACATTTTCATAAGCGCCATGCGTGCCGGCGTGCACGTTCAACATGTGGTTGATTACCACGCTCCTTCGAGCATCCTCTTGGTTTGGAGGATCTGCCGGGATCGCGATAGGCCGGAAACTGACGAACGTAAGGTCGGGATGGTAGGCATCGTGTACCCACTCGATGGGAAGGCCCGGCGTTCGCAGGAAATCTTCGTATTCAAACGCACCAGGTGGCCGGCCTGCGATGTCCCAATTTCCCGAGTACTTTTCGGCGGCCACCCATTCGTATCGGGAACCGAGGAATTTGCAGGCGATTATCATGCCCAGTGGCCGCGTCGATGTGGATCCGTCTACAACGGGGTAAGTTTCGATCGTAAATCCGATTGCCCTTGCCTCCGGTGCTGCTTTCACGGCAATCGCCGCCAGCTCCTCGCGGCGACGCTCCTGCAGTACCTGGCCGCGCTGCTGGAGATCCTTCTCTAACTCGCGGCGAAGTTTTCCCAATTGAAATGATGCTTGTTGGATTTTGTCGCGCCACGCCTCGAACTCCTCGTCTTTCCACAACTCGCCCAGCCGCTTCTGCGTCGGCAAGATCTCCGCTCGATGCGTCTCCTCCTGTTTGTCCAGCGCCTCTTTCAACTTCATATACTCGAGGTAGACAGACGGCGCGCCTTCTCCGTCGATCAGCTTTTGCAACTCCCGTTCCGCCGCCTCGAACTGCGACCGCGTGTCATCCCCCTGCGCCCCCTGGCCGCAACAGATGGACGCCAATCCCCACGCCAGGACTAACGCGCTCACACAAGCAGTCTTTGATGCGAATCGTTTTGCCCACATGATTCCTCCCTTCCCCCGGTGTATGTGCGGCGCAGTCATTATACAATAATGCCGCGCCGCTGAGAGACCAATGGGAGAAGTGTCCTTTGGGGGGATGGCATCGCACCGTGGGGCAGGCGTTACTGGCGAGGATACTTACTCGCCTGGTCGGATGACCAGAATCGCCCACGGCGAAATCTCAGGCACGGACACCCGACAAAACCCTCCGTCGCCTACGACATCAAGCGCCTCAATAGCTACCAAGCTGGAGAAGTCTTGGTCCTTTTCCGCGGTGGCGTGCGCGACGGCTTCGTAAGGCGTAGCGGTCCGCAGTTCGACCGCGAGATCTTTCCCCGGGAAGAACGCGTCGTTTCGCAGGCGGACTTGGAACCCGTTCGGCTCATCCCAATCGACCAAGTGTATGACCACCGGCGCGTCGACTTCCCCCGGACGCGCTCGCACCCACGCCGTCACGCCGTCGGCGCCTGCAATGGCCAACGCCTCGCTCGCGCCCAGGCCGTGCCCCGTCGCCGTGGCCGCCTCGAAGCCGTCCAGATACGCCGCGTTTCCGCGCACGAATCCGTAGAGGTCCGCCAAGTCCTCCGGCGCGCTGAACACGCGCGGTTCCGTCGTGCCCGCGTACTGGTCCCAAGGGACGATGAACAGCAGGCCATTCGCGTAGCACCCGGCAATGGCGCGGCGATAGGTGGGAACGTCCATCTTTTGATAACTCGTGTAGACGATGAAGGACTGCCGTTGCGCCGCTTCCTGCGCGGCGTCCACGAAGAACGTCGGTTCCACATGCCGGCTGCCGAGTTCCGCCATGCCGAAATCGAAGAGTTTTGTGAGCGGCTCCCCGTCCCCGCCGAAGACCGACTTGTTCCACGCAAGGTTCACCGACATGGGAATGTCGCGTCCGACCGCCTCTTTCAATCGCCCATGGACATCCTCGAAGAAGTCCACCGCATCCGGAATGCTCCAGTGCCGAATGGCCGTCGGTTCGTCGCGTTGAATCGAATCGACGCCGGACTCGACCCAGCCGCGCAGTTCCTCCACGTACGCGTCGCGAAAGGCCGCGTTGTTGCAGTCCGACCAGAACCGGCCGGGTTTCTTGAAATGGTCGAGCACCGGTTCGCCGTTCTCATCCTTGAGCGCGAACTCCGGATCGTACGTTACTGCGTTCGTCGAACCCTGAAACGTCCAACCGCGCGATTGCACGGACTCGATATACGCCTTGTCGCGGATGTACGACCAATCCGCCCGCGTGATGTGAAAGGCCTCCGCCGCCGCTAGCTCCCGGCCATCCTCGTACTTGCGGAACAGCCGCATGCTCACGTCGCTATACCACGGCGCCCCCGCCGGACGTTCGATGGCCATGGCCATCTCTGACGCTGTCGCGACGGGCTCCTGTGCGCCGCCGACAGCGGTTGACGCCAATACCATTGATAAACAGACGAGTTTCCCTCTCATCGGAAGAATTCCCTCCTATCAGATGCGTTTCACCTCTCGCATTGTAGACTAGCCACACCGGACGAGTGTTGTACAATGAGTTGCAAACGCGGAGAGTGCCCGATTCAAATGTCCGCGTCCTTGTGCTGATATCGACGACCTTTTGCCACCCGACGGGGGAGCGCATGTCGCAGGCCTTGCTCGTATAGGGGGAATCACAATGCTGAACGTATCGACCAGCAACTCAAGTCCCGCCAGCACCGCACCTCATAGCAGGATGCGCGTATCACTCTTCGTTTTGTTGAGTGTCGCGTTGGCGACTTACCAGTCCGCCGCACAGTCGGACACTCCGCTTGTGGAACGTTTCGCGAACCCGCCCG
>JAHDWY010000464.1 GCA_023384315.1 Candidatus Hydrogenedentota bacterium
TCGCCGATTCCGAAACGGCTGGGCAACGATGGTGGATGCACCAAGATGCCGCTGGAGCGTGGAAATCGCACTGCAAGATCCCCGTTGGTAGTGCTGCCGCGCGGTTGGATCGGGAATGGTCCTTCGCGGCGGGCATGCGGTTAAGGTTCGGTGCTACTCGGACAAGGGTTCCATTCGAAGATTCCGGTACGCCACAGGCCCGTGATCGCCCTGCAACATCAGGGGACCGGTGGGCTGTTCATCGTTGAACATGGCGGACCGGGTTGGACCGGATACCTTCTCGTTCTCATGGATAACAACGCCGTTATGCTCGACGCGCACAAACTCCGCGTCAGCGGTCTTGTCGCCGTTCTCGTCAAAGCGCGGCGCCCGGAACACGATGTCGAAGCGCTGCCACTCGCCAGGTTTCTTCGCGGCATTGACCCGTGGCGGCCGGCCTTCAAATCCCCGCGCATCGTCCTCGATGCCGGGCGCGTCGTTCCAACGCTGGTAGATGCCGCCGCAGTCACTGTACGTGGGCATCTCTACCCCCCAACTGTCCAGGACCTGGATCTCGTAGCGTCCCTGCAGATACACGCCGGAATTCGATCCCTTCGGGACCATGAACTCCACATGCAGTTTGACGTCGCCATGTTCGAGCTTGCTCACGAGGTGGTCCGTATGGCCCAAGTCGCCATTGAGCGCGGTACCGCCTCCGGGCGACAAAGCAAGCCGCTTCCCGTCATCGGGGTCCACAAAGGTATCGCCCACGATCGTCCAATCGCCAAGCGGTTCGCGCCAGGCTTCGTCAAGCGTCTCGGCGTCGAAGAGCGAAACCGGCTCTGACAACTCCGGCGCCTGCGCAAATGCGGTGATCGATAGATGCCCGCTCGCGACCAGAGCGAGTGCTCCCAGTCCAGTTACCATTAGATTACGCACGATTCGTTCACCTTGGTCCATCAATCGCTGTCGTCGGTTCGGTACGGTCATTCCACGTTTGCGATCATACCTGTTGCGCTACCAGTTTGTATAGACGGTGATTCACGATTCTTCAGCGCAGCAGCGACTGAACATGTTTCTCGATGTTCCGGAAGGCCGTCCCGAAGCGCTTCGGGTCGCCCTTCGTGACCACGTAGTCGACCCGCACGGTCTTTCGGCGAGGTCTTCGCCAGGATTCCGCATCGAAGGCGCCAATCAACTGCAGGCCGGCGCGGCGGACGGCGTCATCGATCTCGTCGAGTTCGTATACCCGTTCGTACAGGGTATAGCTCTCGCCGCTGTTCACCTGGATGCGCGTTTCTACGGTGCGCGTCGTCCGGTCGTAGTCGCACTTCCAACGCGTCGAAAACTTGCCGTTCCGCTCGGTCCACTCCTGGTCCGCAAAATGATCCAGGACCATGCGTTCCGTCACAACGTCGAAGTAGAGCACGCCGTCTGGACTCAGGCAGTCCGCCAGCGAGCGAATCCCCGCGGCGAGTTCGTCGTGAGACAGCAGAAAATTGACGCTGTCGAAAAGGCAGGTCACGTAGTCGAAGGAGTCCGCATAGGGGAGGGCACGGAGATCGCCTACCGCGACCGGCCATTTGCCACTCGCGGGTTTCCCCGCCCTTACCATCGAAACGGACAAGTCCACCCCGCAGGTGTTCCATCCATCCCGGAGCAGTTTGTGAAGCAAGACACCGGTGCCGCAGGCTGCGTCCAAATGCCGGAACGGACGCGGCAGGAGTCCGGTGAGCGCGTCGGCGACCAGATACCAGCGGTCATAGTCCACGTGCCGCATGATGGGGTCATAGAAGCGAGCAAGTTCCGCGAAGGAATCCGCGGTACTCACGACGGCACGTCCGCCAGCAGCCATTCATGAAAGGCGCGCGTGCGCGGATCGACCGTCACGCCCTTGTTCTCCACGAAGGTCATTTTCGCTTCCGCCGCGTAGACCAACGCGGCGTCGAACCCCTGCGCGTCATAGACCTCCCGCGCGGCCGCAGAGGCGGGATGGTTTCGGAGCGGCTCGGAGAAATCGGCCAGGAAAAGCGCGCGCCCGAGCAACCCCAGTCCGGGACGCCCGGTAACGTGCCAGTAGATCGCTTCGAAGGCGTCGGCATCGTCCAAGGCCAGTTCGATCCGGCACACTTCCGCCGCTACATGCCCGTGCAGGAGGCTGGGGCGTTCCCGCTGCAGGTCCGTGACGGGAATCCCGTAGCGATCCGCCTCCGCCAGCATGACATCATTCTTCAGGCCCTTGCAGGAATCGTGGAGCAGTCCGGCCGCAACGGCAGACGTTGAACTGAGTTCTAGATCCTGTGCGATGACATAGAGGGTTTGCGTCACGGAGATGGTGTGCTGATAGCGGCGCAGTCCCACGCGTTGCCGGGCGAATTCCGCGAACTCGAGCGCGCGGGGAACTCTCCGCCATTCGCCGTTGAGCCGGGCTAAACGCGTATCAGCCACAGAAACGCTCTCCCTATGCGTCCACAGGACCGGAACGATAGACGCCGCTCTCCACGATCAGGTTCGCAACCGCCGGCGGAACCAGGCCCTCCAACGATTCGCCGTCCGCAATCCGCCGCCGCACTTCGGTGGATGAAATGTCGGTGCGTGCAAACTCGAGCATTTGGAAACGTCCCTTCACCGCATCCGGAATCTCCCAGTCGCCCGGCCGGGGGACTACGAGCAATTCTGCCAAATCCAAGATGCGCTTCGGGTGCCGCCAACGGGGGAGATCGATCAGCGCATCCATGCCGAGCACGAGATACAGGGCCGCGTCCGGGCACTGCTCGTGCAACTGGCTCAGCGTGTCCGCCGTGTAAGAGGGACCGGACCGGTCCAGCTCGATACGGCTTGCTTCCATATGCGCCTCGCCTTCCAGTGCCGCCTCCACCAGCCGGTAACGGTCCTCCGCGGGGGCGAAGGTGGCATCGCGCTTGTGCGGCGGTTCGCCCGCCACGACAAAGAGTAGCCGATCCAGTTTTGCCTGTACGACCGCGGCGCGGCCGATGTCCAGATGCGCGTTGTGGATCGGATCGAAGGTGCCTCCGAACACGCCTATGCGTTGCGCATTATGCAAGGATCTGGCCTGCGCCCCGGATGACGTACTTCAACGAGGTCAGTTCCTTCAACGCCATCGGCCCGCGGCAGTGGAGCTTGTTGGTGCTGATCCCAATCTCCGCCCCAAGGCCGAACTGAAACCCATCCGTGAATCGCGTTGATGCGTTCACGTAGACCGTCGCACTATCCACGTCGTTCAAGAACCGCTCCGCGGCGTCGTAGCCGCGCGTCACGATTGCATCCGAGTGGTGGGAACCGTACTCGTTGATGTGGCCGATGGCCTCGTCGAGCGAATCCACGACCCGGATCGCGAGGATCTTGTCCAGGTATTCCGTGGTCCAGTCCTCCTCCGTGGCCGGGGCGCACGATACGATCGCCTGGGTGCGCTCGCACCCGCGCAATTCGCAGCCGCCCTCCTGAAGCGCCTTGCTGACCGCGGGCAAAAATGCCGCCACGATGGCGCTGTGTACCAGCATCGTCTCCATGGCATTGCACACGCCAGGCCGTTGGAGTTTCGCGTTCAAGCAGATGGACTGGGCCATTTCGAGATCGGCGTCTTCGTGCACGTAGGTGTGGCAGACGCCGTCAAGGTGAGCAACAACGGGAATGCGTGACTCATCATAGATGCGCGCGATCAACGCCTTCCCGCCGCGCGGCACGATCACGTCGATGTACTTGTCCAACTTCAACATCGCGCCAACGGCGTTGCGATCGGTCGTCGCGATGATCTGCACTGCGTCCTCGGGCACGCCCGCCGCGGTCGCGCCCTCCTGAAAAACCTTTGCGATGGCCACATTGGAATGGATGGCCTCAGAACCGCCGCGAAGGATGCACGCGTTGCCGGATTTCAAACAGAGCGCCGCCGCGTCCGCAGTGACGTTGGGACGGCTCTCATAGATGATGCCCACGACACCAAGAGGCTGGCGAATCTGCGCGATGCGGAGACCATTGGGGCGAACCGTCTGGCTCACAATATCGCCCACCGGATCGGGAAGCGCCGCGACTTGCTCCAGGCCCTCCGCCATGGCGTCAATGCGTTTGTCGGTCAACTCAAGCCGGTCCAGCATCGCGCCTGACAAACCCTTCTCGCGCCCCGCGGCGAGATCTTTCGCATTCTCGGCCTTCAATTCCGCGCGCGCATTCCGGAGACGGCCCGCGATCTCGCGCAGCGCCGAATCCTTCACCGCCGAAGACGTGGAACGAAGCGCCGCGGACGCAGCCCTCGCGCGCTTGCCGATCTGTTGGACCTGTTCCGCGAGTTCCATATCCACGCTGTCAATGGTAGCCACGATGTGCGTCTCCCAAACTGCCTGAATCGATCGAATGCGCGATATCCTGGTCGATCGCGAGGATCTTGCGCAACGCGATGTTTGAAGCCCCCTTTTGAAGGGGCCTAGGGCGCCAGTCGCTTAAAGTCCCCCTTTAAGGGGGATTTAGGGGGATGTTCCCT
>JAHDWY010000465.1 GCA_023384315.1 Candidatus Hydrogenedentota bacterium
CGCGATTTCACGGGTCACATCGGTAATCATCCCGATAGTCGTCGTCACCACGAGCTTGCCATCAGGCCCGTCCGAACCGGACGATGCCGTCTCGGAACTTCCGCATCCCGCCAGCAACACCGCGATCGCAACAATGGCTGCGCACAGAAATTCATACGTCGTCGCGCTCGATCGCCCGTTCCGAAGCGCAACGACCGCCTTCCGGAACATCCCCCTTGCTCCCCCTTCAAAGGGGGGATTAGCCAACCAAATACTTCGGCGGAACACGATGAGTGTTTCTGGTTCAATAAATCGCACTCCCTTACAAGCACGCCGCGAAGCGGGCGTGCAGAATTCCCCCTCCGAAGGGGGAGCAAGGGGGATGTTCTTCGAGAAAACCCCGTCGCCCAGTCGTGCGACTACACGCTGCGCCATTCGCTCCAATTCTCGAACTAATTTCATCATCATTTCTTCCGCTTCCGTTTCCACTCGTTGAGGAGCGTTTGATCGTCTTCCAGGAATTGCATCAACTCTTCCAGCCGCCCGCAGACCTCCGGGCCCAGGGCATGTTCGATTCGGCACGCATTCGCGTGCGCGTCGTACCGCGGCATGCCCAGCACTTCCGTCAAGAAGTCCTGGATGAGCCGATGCCGTCGCAGCAACTGGCTGGCAACGCGTTCGCCTTGATCGGTCAAGGTGATGTAGCTGTAGCGGTCGTAGTGGACGTGCCCGCTCGCGTGCAACTGCTGGATGGCGGACGTCACCGACGACGCCGTGACGCCAAGGGCATCGGCGATGTCCTTGGACCGCGCCACGCGGTCGGATTCCGTCAGCCTGCGAATGGCCAGGAGATAGTCCTCCTGACTGGCGGAGATCCCACTGGAATTAAAGACAGCCACAATAAACACCGACAAACTAAGTTAACCGATGTTTATATTCTACGCGAAGCCAAACTTTTTTGTCAAGCAGGGAGCGGAATTGAGAAATCACCCAGGATCGATCGTGACCCGATCTTTCGCGCCACCCCATCTTCGGTATCGGCATCGGGATCGGAATCGGGTTCGAGGTCTGGGTTAAATTCATCGTGAGAAGTGTTACAAAAACGATAGCGATACCGTTTGAGACGCGAAGAGGTTTGCGCACCAAGGATTACGTTTCGCGCCATTCCCCCTTCGAAGGGGGACCCAAGGGGGATATTCGTTAACTATGTCCGGGGACCGGAGCCGCCTTACCCGTCTTCTTTCGCGACCTTGGCTTTCAGGAGAGCCTGCAATTCGCCGGACAACTCGATGATCCGTTTGTCCAGCTCCGACGCGGTCGAACGCTCGTGCTTCTGGATTTCCTGGACCTCGTGATAATTGTTGATCACCGCCCCCACGACCAGATTGATCAACAGAAACGTGGCCAGCAGGATCCACGTCACGTGAAATCCGGTCACGAGCCAGTAATTGGAATGTTCCAGGCCCGCGTACCGCAAATCGGTCCAGTCCTCCGCCGTCAGCGACCGGAACAGCGAGAAGAAAGCTTCGTGCAAGTTCCCGTAATGGTCCGGCTGCGTCTTACCGAACAGCTCCACCGCCATCACCGCGTACACGTAGAAACAAATGAACATAAGGATCGCGATATACGCCATGGAGCGGACCGACCGCACGAGAACCTCGACGATCAGCCGAAGTTCGCTGACCGTATTTACCAGGCGGAACACGCGGAACACGCGAAGGATGCGCAACACGGTCGACGCCCCCGCGATGTTCGGCACGAACGCCGCTCCCACGATGACGATATCGAAGATGTTCCATCCGTCCGTGAAGAACGCTTTCGACGAATCCCGCGCATAGAACTTCAGCAGGATCTCGACCACGAAAATCCACACGCAGATCCATTCCAGCGTCCTGACGATCGGATACGTGACGTACGTCGAAATGCCGATGAGGACGGCATTGAACACGATCACGCCCAGAATCGACCAGGCAAACCAGGGACTGCTGACGATAGCACGAACGCTCATGGCACGCTTCCACCTGTCACGCGAAATCTTGCAGCACACCGGGCGGGACACCCCGCCAGCGGCGCATAGAGTATCCACGCCACGTCAGACGGTCAAGCGGCCACATCCAAGGGGAAGAGAACAAATCCAAAATTCGAAGCACGAAATCCGGTAGCTGTTTAGCCGAATGGCGTGACACTCATCGAAACGCCGAGACCTGCGTAATCTCTCCACACCGTCATCCCCGCGCAGGCGGGGACCCATCTTCGGTTAACCGAGCGCTGCGGACAACCGGCCCGCAGCCGCTTGTTACCCACACAGCCAACAAAGATGGACCCCCACCTGCGCGGGGGTGACGGTAGGACGTGAAAAACGCTCTGCCAATCGGCTAAACAATTACGAAATCCGAAACAAATTCGAATGACCCAAATCCGAAACCAAGACCCTATCCACAAACGTCTGGCATCAAGCCTGGCTGAGCGACCCGCACCAGAGTTCATCCGCCTGCGGACCCAAACGGAAAAACCCGCGACGCCCGCTAACCCGAACCGTGTGGCATCACGCCTCTAGGCGTGACCCTCACCTGTGTTCTTCGCCCGTGGGACCCAAACTGGAAGATCCGCAGTGACCCTTAAATTCATCATTCCGCATTCATCACTCGCCTCCCCCACCCCCGCCGTGCAGTCACACCACAACTTTGTATAGAATTGGCCCACCGAAGCCTCTACAGCCGAAAGGAAAACCAGATGGCCTGCCTAGGTGTGTACTTCGCATTGACCGATGACGACTCGGAGAAGCTGCTCGCCGCCACCTCCGATCGCGAAGTTGTCGAACTCATCCAGGAGGACATCGAAGAACGGTGGGACGCCGACTGGCTCCTCCAGATCGACAAGGCTTGGGATGCCCTCCACCGATGTCTCACCGACGGCACCCTCACCGCGCGCGGCACCGTCCGGTCCAAATGCGTCCTCGGCGGTCGCCAACTCCACCGTGGCGGCGACTACACGATATCCTTTCTCGACGCCGGCGAAGTGAAAGAAGCGTACGAAGCCCTACGCCCCATCGACGAAACCTGGTTTCGCCAGCAATACTTCGCCCTGAAAAAGAAGTTCCTCTGGTTCGACATCAGCGACTACGAAGGCGAAATCGGCGAAGAAGATTTCGACTACACCTGGACGGCCTTCCTCGATACCCGCGCCTTCTTCCACAAAGCCGCTCAAGCCAACCGCCCCATCGTCTTCACCGTCGACCATTGACCGGCAATGCGGATACCCCGTGCATCTCGCAGAAACACCGGCTCCGTCACCCTCGCGAACGCGGGGGTATTCGTGAGCCCATCTCCGTACCAACGGACGACTCCTCTGAATCGAGTTCCCGTTCTGGAAAAGGGTGGGCATCGAGATTCACCCTTCGTCCGCGATTCTTGAGTCACAAAACGGGCGAGACGCCCGTTCTCCATTGCATACCTCTTAATTACATCTGTGAAAATCTGTGTAATCTGTGGACCATCAGGCTTTGGTGTTAATCAGCGGTCATCTGCAAAATCTGCGGATCACCCCGTTCTTCAATCCCCAGTTCGCAATCTGAAATCCGCAATCCGCAATCGTCTTTCCCTCCAGCCTCCGGTCTCCCGCCTCCGGCCTCTAACGCAACGCGAAGGCTATTACATAGTCCCCGATTGGCGACCGGTATTTGCCGCCGCCGCCGGCGAAGACGGTGACGTACTGCCGGCCGTCGTGGCCGAGGTAGGTGATGGGCGCGCCGTGGGCGCCGGCTTCCAGTTGCGTTTCGTAGAGGATGTCGCCGGTTTGGGCGTCGAAGGCGCGGAGTTTAGCGTCGTTCGTGCCGGAGGCGAAGACGAGGCCGCCGGCGGTGACGGTGGCGCCGCCGAAGTTGGGTTGGCCGGTAGGCGGGATGCCGCGGGCAGTCAGTTCGGGGAACGCCCCGAGCGGGCGTTGCCACGCGATTTCGCCGCGGACGAGATCTATCTTGTTGAGCGTGCCCCAGGGCGGCTTGATCGCGGGGTACCCCTGGGCGTCGCGGAACACGCCTGCGTTGGGCGTCGCGCCGAAGGGGCCGCCGCCTTTGCGGACGTGGGAGATGTACGGCAGCTCGGTGGCGGCGATGTAGAGCATGCCGTCGGGCGACACGGCCGCGCCGGACCAGTTCCCGCCCCCGTGCTGGCCGGGGCACACAATCGTGCCATCGACCGAAGGCGGCGTGAAGATGCCTTCGGAGCGCAAGGGCTCGAAGGTATCGAGGAAGTCCTGGTACGACTCCGGGTCGATCTGGGAGAGGTCGTCCTTCGTCATCCGCTGCCGTACAAACGCGGGCGGCTTCGCCGGGAAGGGCTGCGTCGGGGACGCGTGTTCGCCGGGGAAGTCGCTCGTGGGCACGGGCCGCTCTTCGATGGGAAACACGGGGTCGCCGGTGACGCGATTGAACACGTAGACGAAGCCG
>JAHDWY010000466.1 GCA_023384315.1 Candidatus Hydrogenedentota bacterium
CTGCGCAGGGTTACTCCTCCGGTTTCGCCAGCACTCCCGTGAAGAGTATGCAGGCGGTCTTGGTATCGCGGAGCAGGAAGACAAACGGGTGGTCGGCCACAAAAGCGGGGATATCCATAGGTGCAGCGGTCAATTTCATCACGACACCCGTTGCGGCTGCCGCTTCGGTTCCTTCTTCGTTCACTTCGATGAAGGCCTGATGAATTACTTCGGAGATCAAGAGGTCGGGAACGCCGGACATGCCGGAGAAGTCGGCGTTCTCCGAAAACGCGGTAATCATCCCCATCCCCTGGAGAACGTCCGACAACGAAGACTTCGCGTTCATCGTGAACCGGGGCAGCGATAGATCGATTTCCTGCTCCGTCATTTCGGTCAGGGTCGACTCGAGCCATTGAGACGTCAGTTCCGATTCCAGCCGCGTCAAGTCGGCGGCGTCCTTGGGCAACAGTATTGTCATGGCCACCCGCTCGCCGGTGTAGGGCAAGTCAACGGCTTGCAACCAATCGTTCGCAAAATAGTGGAAGTCGTTGCGCTGCTTCATCATCTGGACCTTCGTCGTGGAGCCGTCCAGCAACGTGAACGGCGCTTTCGACGTGTCGTCCTCTTTGAACTGCGAAAGCCAGAGACCCTTGAAGTAGATCGCGTTGGTCAAGACCAGCCGCGTCATCGAGTCCAAAACGCCTTCCGGGATGAGGTCTTCGATCCGGTCTTCAGTCTTTTCTTCCACCCAGTCGTTGATGGTTTGGCGCGCCAGTTCTACGTTGTTTTCGTAATCAAGGCGTGTTACATCAGTCTCGTAGGCTTCGCGCATGAGGTCCACGTACGAATCGAGCAAGGTGTAGCGTACGTGCGGCCAGAGGGCGTTTGCGACATTCAGTTGATATTCCTCCGAGGATTCCAGCGACCGGCCGAGGTTGCCCATTACGCGATGAAACTCGGACGTGCTGGCGTCGTAATGCAGGACTTCGCGCATCTCGTCCGCCGTTTGGCCCTTTGCGCCTGCGTAGACCATCGCAAGGGCGGTGTCTACGCTGTACGGCGAAGCCAGCGTGTTTGTGCCCGGGTCGTTGCCTTGCCGAAGCGCACGGAACAGTTCAAGGGAAAACGCATTCATTTCCATTGCGATCTCTTTTTGCGCGGTCGCGTTCTCAGCCGGTTCAGGTTCACGGGGTGAAGGTTGCTGCTTCGAGGTCGCAGCGCCTCCGCACGAAAAGAGTGAGAAGACGATCGCAGCAATTGCCAGAGAACGAGTAGACATGGAATTGATTCCTTTCCACAGGAGCGGGCGACTTCACGAGTCGCATTCGAGACCAGAAGTTTCTATCGGATCGAAGCAAGTCTCTCCAGCTTAACACCCGTAATCTTGGACACCATGGATACACGTCCGGTTGGGCGTGTGAATGCCCCGCGCCAGCGGCTGTAGTCGAGATCCCCATCGTACCCCGTGCGCAGGCGGACCGTCGTTTTGGGAGGTCTAAATCGGCCTCCTTGGTCTTCCCAAACGCACCAGATTAGAGCCTGGAAAAGTCAGTTTATCCGCCTGTGAATTAACTGTTTACACGCTCCGTCGCGGTCAATCTGTGCCAAGGCACGCCAGGCGAAGCGTGGCGCACGCGCCCATCGCGCTTATTGAGATGTAAAAGCTTTAAATACACCATGTTACAGCATAAGCGGAACGTCGAATGTTCGCCAAAATGGGGCCTAAATCATGGAAATAACCGTCCTGCAAAGGGTTAGGAAAACGCGAAAAAAGGGCGAGACAAGTGCCCCTCGATATGCTATCCTACGGCTGAATGTAGTGAGGCTGCGTTCGGGTAGAAGCCGTCGGGGCAGGCGGCCTATCGCGAGATGCCCACTCCGGTGCAAGTTTAAAGAACATTGATTCGCGGCGTAGCCATTCGCGCCATCGAATCTGGTGCAATGTTCTTGCCACGCCAACGGCGTGGTTCGTGCACCAGGAGTCATTCAACGGGCATTGCGGTGATTCGAGCCTGCCGTCTTTAAGCGCCTCCTACGCGTTTCCTCCTTTCGGAGACGGATTAGAGCCATTGAGCAACGCCTGTCCCGACGCGCTTCGGCCTCCCCACACGGGGAGGCCGCACTGCTGAATGAACGACGAGAGCGCCCCGCAAGTGCGAGGCGCTCTTTCTTTGTACAGGAATCCTTCCGAAAAACGTCCGCGCGGGATCGCAAATTTCAACGGTCACGAAATGATTGTGGAAACGAATGGATAAAGCACCGTATGCTCTGCGTTCGCAAGGGTTTCCATCGGTCATGAGGATTTTGGGTTTGTCCAACATCAAGAAGGGTGAGGAGCAAATGCGAACGGATATCTCGGTCTACAACGAAGCGACGGGTTTTACGATTCACGCGGCGGAATTCTGCGGAATTCCGCGGGAAGAAGTCATCAATCAACTGCGAAGCAGCGTGGAGAAAGGCGTCGTCATCCCCATTCGCCTGGTGCAGGATGGTTCGCCGCATATTCGAGTGGTCACCGGAGAGCTAAAGCCCCGGGAGGAGGCGGAGTGGGTCGATCGCTTTGTATGGAAGCTGCGTGTGCCTTGCGGGAATCTCGTGTTCGAAGGCGGACTTGACCCGCGCGGTCCCGATGAAACGTATATGCGTACGGTTCCGGTTCCGCCAGGGGATTACCAGGTCGAGGTCTTCACGTTTTTCTGGGGCATCAATGGCTGGGACAGCCTGCCGTCCGATCAAAGTGAACCCGTTGGAGCGTGGTTTCGGCGGACACGTCCTGGCGAGAAGTTTCCAAGCGCGATGAAGTTCTATCTCGGAGAGAACTCCGAGGACGATCCCGGCCACGAGGCCGAGTGGGACAAGTTCTATGACTCGGATGAGTACGAAGAACTCGACGAACCGGACTTCGTGGATTTTCTCGTGCGGTTCACGCCGCTCGACCCCTCGGTAAACCTCGAACTGCAATGCGACGAGGATGGATGGTTTCCCATCGGCATCAACCCGCGCAAACCCGACGTCTGTCCGAAAGGCATCAACTTCAAACGTTGATCCGAGGCTATCCCCCCAGCACGGCCGCGATGGCGTTGCACAGGGCGTCCATGTTGTCTGCCGTCATGCCGGCCACGTTGATGCGGCCTGAACCGACGATGTAGACCGCATGCTTGTCGCGCAATTCGGCCACGTGGTCCTTGGTCAGCCCGGAGAAGGAAAACATGCCCTTCTGCTTCGTCAGGAAGGCGAAATCCTGCTTGACGCCTTTGGCCTTGAGCGTGTCCACGAAGAGCTGGCGCATGCCCGCGATACGGTCGCGCATCTCCTTCACTTCGCCTTCCCATAGCTTGCGTAACTCGGGGTCGTTCAACACGGTTACCACGATCTGCGATCCATGGGCGGGCGGATTGGAGTAGTTGGTTCGGATAACGCGTTTGAGATGACTCAACGCCTTTTCCGCGGCGGTTTCGGATTCGCCCACAACCGTCAAGGCGCCGACGCGTTCGTTGTAGAGGCCGAAGTTCTTGGAGAAGGACGAGCAGATCATCAGTTCCTGACCTGCGCCGAGGAATTGCGACAGACCGGCCGCGTCTTCGCGGATGCCGTCGGCGAGGCCCTGGTAGGCGAAGTCGAAGACGGGCATCCACCCCTGTTTCGCGGCCACGTCGGCGATGGCTTTCCACTGCTCCGGCGTCGGATCCATGCCGGTGGGGTTATGGCAACAGCCATGGAGCAGGACGAACTCGCCGGACGGGATCTTCTTCAACGCGTCCAGCATGGGCTCGAAGTCGAGGGACTTGTTCGCGGCGTCGTAATAGGGGTACGTGGCGCTCTCGAGACCCGCGGCCTCGAACACGCTGGGATGGTTCGGCCAAGTCGGTTCGCTCAGCCAGATCCGCTTCGCACCCAAGAGGCCTTTCATGAAATCACCTGCCGTGCGGAGCGCGCCGGTGCCGCCGGGCGTATGGGCCGTGACGGCGCGGTTGGACTTCACGATCTCGTGATCCGCGCCGAAAAGCAGCTCCTGGACGGCGGCGGCGTAGTCCATGGCGCCGCTGTTCGGGCTGACGTAGTTCTTGGTGGACTCGGTGGACACGAGCCGTTCTTCCGCACGCTTGACGCACTGCAGCACGGGCGTCTGGTTCTTCGCATCGCGATAGACCCCGATGCTGAGATTGATCTTCGCGGGGTTCGGGTCCTTCTTGAAGGTTTCAATAAGACCGAGAATGGGATCTGGCGGCGCCATGTCGAGAGCGTTAAACATGCCTGTCCTTTCCTGCACTGGACTGTCGTGGGGCGGTTGACGCTGGCCCGATTGTCGCGGATGCATTCCGCCCCCGTTTTCCCTCTTGCGTCCCTATGCGCATGCACCCGTTAACCGCACATTATATCGCGGCCAGGAGCGAATCCCAAAACGCCGCGATTGCATATTCCTTGTGGTGCAGGCTTCCAGCCTGCG
>JAHDWY010000467.1:0-1764 GCA_023384315.1 Candidatus Hydrogenedentota bacterium
CGCCGCTCGGGCAGACCCTTCTCTGGACTGGCTCTGCTCGCAGGCGTCACGATAGTCACGTATGTCGCATTTACGTACCTGGGGCCCCTCCTGCCAGATACAAACAGATCGCAACTCCACGACGCCATCGCGGGTCAACGCATTACCGAACTCGAGGTGCTTGCGTCGATCACACCCTCGAATGCCCAAGATCCGGGATCGCTCTCCGCTACGGCGGACCTGACTATCACGATTCTCGAAGCCGATCGGCGGGAACTCGTCGTTCTGCTTGATCCCGGATATACCATCGAGAAAGCGACGGTGAACGGCAAACCCGTCCGATGCAGGCGCAATGGCGAGGCGCTTCATATCAAGTGCCCCGAAGCATTGCGGGAAGGCGAGACGATTTCCGTTCAATTGACGTATACGGGGTCGCCTAGTGGCGATACACTGCAGGCGGCGCTAATCGGATCCGATCGCGTCATCCTTCCCCACTTATCCCTTTGGCATCCTACTGACCTCACCAGTTTCTTTTTGATGCAGGGCTACGTCGAGATTCCCGAAGACTGGACCGCGGCCATCGCGAATCCAACGATCAACCCGAACGAAACGCGGAAGCGGAAGCGAGTTGCCTGGGAGGAAAAGCGGCCGGTCCTCGGGGCCACGTTCATCGCGGGTCCATACCAGAGTCTTGACCGCGTTCACGGGGCCGTTCAATGCGGTTTGCTCTGGGATCAGGATGCGGCGATTCCCGACCCGCAAGCGCTGCTCAACACCGTGGGAGAGGCTTACAGCTATCTGCGCGTGTTGTTCGAAAGTGATGGGTTTGACCATGTGGTAGTTGTAGTTGATCCGCATATCGACGAGCCGTTCAACGGAGGCAATTCCGTACTCGGTTTCCCCCCGTTGCCGCTCAAGCCCGGTCCAGAACGATTCGCAACGGTGGCTCGCCAAACGGCACACAACTGGTGGGGCAATACCGTTACCGGACGCTGGTTTACACAACAACCGGAGGCCGCTGCCTGGATTGTCCACGGCTTTGCCGAGTACAGCGCATGGCTGGCGCTCCAAGGCGCCAGGGGGAACCGGGAGTTCCTCCATTATGTAGAGACGCTTCGTTGCCCTCCAACCGTCGATTTTCCCATGAAGTTGATTGCGATGCAGGACTCCTTTGGCCCCTCGGCCGACGGAACGAAGTCCGACCCCTCCATCATCCGCGTCCGCCAGGCCTATACGCTTTCGGCCATAGCCGCGCAAATAGGACAAGATAAGCTAATCTCCGGCTGCCGGAATCTGCTTCGCATTCATCGGCACCGCCCCGTCTCGTATACGGCGGTCCTGCAGGAGCTGGAACTCGCTTCCGAGTCCGACCTGCGCGAGACCTTTCGCGTCTGGTTCGAGCGCGGAGGCACCTTTGACTACGCCATTGATGACGTGCTTCCCAGCGACGAGGGTGTTCGCATTCTGGTCTCAAACCCGGGGGACATCCCGGTGTTCGGCGAACTGGAGGTCGCCCTGGTGTCGGGCGGCAGCGTCACGCAAACCGCTATCGAGCCCGGCGCGAACGGCGGCTCGTTCCTGGTACCCGTTGATGCGCCGGTGGATTCCATCATCCTCGATCCCGCGTTCACCTATCCCGACATGCTCCGCGCAAACAACGTGTGGCCGCGGCGCGTTATGCCACGAACCGTTCAGGGTTTCCCGAGCGAAGAGATTCTTCTGACCGCAAATCCAAGCCCCATGGGGCGCGGCGCGGATCGCCTCGCACTGCTGCGGCCTGATCTA
>JAHDWY010000467.1:1792-4420 GCA_023384315.1 Candidatus Hydrogenedentota bacterium
TCGGCAGAAGCGACGCCACCATGTTCCTGATCGACGCCGGACCGATCTATGTGTGGTCCCCGGACGGTTCAGCTGTGGATGAAATCGCACGCGAGGGTTTCAGTCCGCTGGGCTGGGTAGGGGACATCGCGTTTCTACAGCACGACAGAACCGGGGATTGGTATCGATGGGCTCCGGAAAGTGCGCCAATCTCAGTCGCGTCAAACGACGCGAAGGCCCGCCCCGGAAGCCTCGTCCAGATTGCGGCCGGTAACCAGTCCGTATACGTCTCGGCACCATCATCCCAGATCCGACGAGTTAGCTGGGAGGAGTTCAGAGATGAACCTCTCGAATGTCCCGCGGCGGCAAGCAACCTCGCCTGGAACGCGGCCGGAGGTTTTGTCGTCTATGTCAGCATCGGTGGGGCAATCATCAAACTCGACCCTGTTTCCGAAACCTACGAGACGATTCTTCAACTGGAGTACGCGCCCCTTTCGGCCAAAATTTCCCCGGAAGGCGAATACGTGGCGTGGCTCGACCCGCGAAATCAACTCTGGTACTGCAATACCGCCAGAACCCAACCCAAAGTCGCAGCGATCGCGGGCGAACCCGTCTCGCTTTCATGGATGGATGACGAGACCTTGATCGCGCTGTCGGCCGAGCCCGTGATCGCCATTCCTGCACATGCCTACGCGGCCTATTCGCTGTGGCGAGTCGACGCCATAAAACACAAAGCGGAACGCCTGCCAGTTAATCCTTCCAAGGTATTCTAGGCCTTACGTCGCGTCCGCGCGTTGGATGTTCGGCAATGGGCCATCGTCGCCGACGAGTTTGTCGCCGTCGATCTGCAACACGTGGTCATCGTTGGCAACATGAAGGATCAGGCGGTCGTTTTCGATCCGCCAGGTTCCATTCATCCCACGTCCAACACGCAACTCGCCGTCTGCCAGGAAGCGGATCCGGAAGCGGCCGCTCCGCCACATGGTGCCGACCAGGCTATCGGCCGTTACGGGAACGCCCAGTCCTGGCCGTTCCCCTTCGGCGAACATGCCATCCTGCGTGCGGGCGCTGCTGTCGGTGTCCACATACGCGTAGCGAAGATAGCCGATGAACATCTCTTCAAAGGTCTGCTCGCCAAAATAGACCCAGCTTTCGGGGTCGGGGTTCATGGGATTGCCTAACGAGTTGTCAAAGGCGCCTTCGCAACGGATCACCGTTCCTGCCGGCAACACCTTCGGTTCCTCGAAGCGGTACATGGTCTGCCAATTGAAATCGTAATTGGGGACGTTCAGCAAAACCTCTGACGACCCGTCCGGGAAATCGGCCACGTACCGAAAGCTCTTCCCGCGGAAGTGCATGTGTGGGGACATGGAGTACAGAATTGCATCCTGGCCGAGACGATACGCCGCTTTCGCAGGGAACGCCGGATCGCCCGGCGGGATGGCGATTTCCGTGTTGCTCGCCGCCCGGGTGAACAGTTCCCGTTTCGGTTCGCCCTTGTTCAAGTACAACCCCAGCTTGCTTAGATCTTCCTCGGCCTTCCCGGTCGTGCTGTAGTGCAGTTGAAAGACGAATTCGGATCCCGCTGGCACAAACTTGGCCGTCCCTTCCGGGAAGAAGGATGGCTGCATGCCGGGGACATACCCCGCGAAAAAGCCGTCCAATCCGCCTTCGTAATCCGGTTGCAGATGGCGAAGGTGCTCGGGATACCGGATAAACACGAGTACGTGATGCACGACACTCCGTGCTCCCGGCAACACGTCCGCCGCCTTAACCCACACGTCCTCGGTTCCGGTATAGGGAACACGCACGTATTCGTAGTCCAGCACCCCCGTCGCGGGCACGGCGATGGACCTCGGCATGGACACGACAATATCCGGTTCGCCCAGCGGCCAGGACGATTCCATGGGCTCCACTTTGGCGAGCGGGTCGCGGCCCCGGCCTCGCGGCGCATCGTCGTCGAGCCACGCCAGCAGGCGCCGCGTTTCCTCTACGGTCAGGCCGTTGTCGTTTTCGTAGTGTCCGTAGTGGGGGTCCGCATGCCAGGGCGGCATGCGTTTCGTCATGACCACTTCCCGGATCATGCGCTTGTGATCGACGACCTCTTCGTAGCTGTCCATGGGGAAGGGCGCGATGTCGCCTTCCCGATGACAGGCCGCGCATTTCTCCCGCAGGACGGGCGCGATATGCCGTGAGTACGATATCTTCTTCGGCTCGGGAAGCCGATCGATGAGACACCCCTTGGCCTCGGTGAACGGCGTCTCCACCGGCTGTTCCGCGAGAACCGCGTCCAACGCGTCCGCCAACCAGCGGTGCGTTGGCTCGGGTTTTTCCGCTCCGTATCCGAGCCGGTCATCGATGGCGCCCCGGTACACGATCTTCCAGTTCCCCGGTGTGATGACGAAGGTCGTAGCCGTCCGATCGACCTGGAGCGCTTCTGTTACGGTCTGTGCTTCGTCCAGAAGAATCGGAAAATCGATGCTGAATTCGTTGGCCTCCTCGACAACGCTGTCCTTATCGTCGCCGGGATTCCCGTCAACCATCAGGAACGCGACGCCCTTCTCGGCATAAGCATCTCGGATTTCCTTCAACGTCGCCACACTCTTCCGTACGATGGGACACCCGTTCCCCGCGAAGAACAACACGATG
>JAHDWY010000468.1:0-2957 GCA_023384315.1 Candidatus Hydrogenedentota bacterium
GGTGCTCACCGCTCAATCCGCCCCTGAGCGGCCCCACATGGATCACCGCTTCGACCCCAAGCAGTCTGCTAAGTCGTTTGACGGTCCAGAGCGCGACGCCTGGCAGAAGCCGGACCAGGTTCTGGCGGCCCTGGACCTGAAACCCGGACAGGTGGTTGCCGACATCGGAGCAGGCACGGGGTACTTTACGTCCCGGTTAGCGCGCCATGCCTCGGCCCCGAAAGTGTACGCCGTCGATATCGAACCTGCGATGGTGGAGCATTTGAAGCAGCGTGCGGAGAAAGAGGGCCTGACGAACGTGACAGCGATCCGGGCGTCCGGCACCTCGCCGAACCTGCCCGAGCCGGTGGACTGCGTGCTGATCGTCAACACCTATCATCACATCCCCCAACGGGAAGCGTACTTCCGGATCCTCGGAAAATCTCTAAAGCCCGGTGGACGTCTCGCCATCATCGACTTTAAGAAGGGCGCCCCCGGAGGGCCGCCGGATCACTACCGTTTCACGGTGGATGAAATCAAGGCGGAACTGGCGCAAGCCGGTTTCAAACTCCTCGTTCAGCACAATTTCCTTCCAAGGCAGGAGTTTTTGATTCTGCACCAGGCTCGCTAGTTGTACGCCTCCATTACCTCGCGAGGCTCGGCGAGGAGATGGCTGACAATGTCGGCCATGCTGCTCTCTTCCCAGAAGGGAAGTTGATTGTGGGTCTGGAGGTATTTCAAGGGAATCGGATGCGTCCCGACGACTACGGTCAGCCCGTACCGCTTTTCGATAAAAGCCTTGAACTGATGAATGTGGGGGCAAGGAGGATAGCCGACCACGAGCCCGGTCGCTAAGTGAACGACGTTCGCGTCGTTCTTCACGAACTCGGCGGGCACGTACTCGACGTTGCCTCCCGGACAGCCGCCACAAGTGGAATACCCGACGATCTCTACGCATTCCTCGGGGGGTGCAGCGTGAAAACGCTCCCTGGCGCTGGCGCAACGCCTGGAAGCATTTTCCGCCGCCGCAGTCGCGATACCGCGCGCAGATGATCCCGATCCGTACCGTTCGATCCTTCATTTCAATGCTCCGGTTGAAGCGCAAGGCGAAGCGCTTTGTCAGCGTGTAGCAGTGCCGTGTTGAATAGCGGCACATCGCATTGCTCGGGCTTCAGCAATAGTGGAATTTCGGTGCAGCCAAGGATGATTCCTTCGGCGCCGCGACCGCGCAGTTGATCCACGATGTCCATGTAGAACTGCTGCGATTCGGGCCGGACTTCTCCACGGCAAAGCTCCTGGAAAATCACGTCGTGTACGCGAACTTGATCGCACACGTCAGGCACTAATGCGCAGATGCCCGCACGCTCCAGGCCGTCCAGAAAGAAACGTTCGCGCATGGTGAACGTGGTTCCGAGGAGCCCAACCGTCCGGAGCCCCGCCGCCAGAATTGCTTCTACGGTGGCATCCACGATGCTCAGGAGCGGCATGCCAACCGCTTGCTGCACCTGGTCGAAGACGTAGTGCATGGTGTTCGTCGCAATCAACCCGAAATCGGCGCCGGCGAGGCGCAAGCGTTCAAGGGCCGAAGCCATTTCCTCCGCAGCCTCCTTCCATTGGCCGTTTCGCTGCCATTCGACATAATGCTGGAAGCTGACGCTATAGATCAGAATTTCCGGATACCCGTAGTCTCCGAACCGCGCGGTGTACGTCCGGGTGATGTGCTCATAGTAGAGCGCCGTGGATTCCGGGCTCATACCACCAAGGATGCCGATTCTTTTCATTGGGATACTATCCGTTCCGCAACTCTCTTTCCCGACAGCAGCATTCCTCCGAAAATCGGGCCCATCCTCGGCCCACCGAAGGTAGCGCAAACGGCCATGCCCGTCACCCACAGGCCCGGATAGACCTCGCCCGCGTGTTCAACGACAAACGCCTCACCGGCGGCGGCATCCATCGGCCCTTCGCAGGAACGTGAAGTCAATTGCGGGGCAACAGGTTTCGAGTCCGAAGCCGGTCGACGGCTACGGCCTCATGGCCGGATCCGTCGATCACCACGTCCGCTCGGAGCACGATTGGGTCGACCGGTAAAGCGCCGGAGATGGTTGTGCGGTTGACAACGACGCCCGTAACTTTGTCCCGTTGGACGCACAAGTCTTCAAGCGTGGTCAGATTCAGGAAGACTGCTCCGGCATGGAGCGCTTGCAGGCACAAGGCGCAGGCCAGTTCCACGGCGTCAACGACGTACAGGTTGCCGCAACGGTTGTGGCGAACACCTGCTGCATCGAGAAGCGGAACCGCTTCCTCCTGCACTACAACTTGATTCATTCCCATGCCACCGCCCCACACACCACCGCCCGGCGCAAGGCGCTTCTCAAGCACCGTTACCTTGCGGCCTTGCGCCGCGAGCAGGCTCGCCGCGGTAAGGCCGGCTGGGCCGGCCCCGATGATGACAATATCGCTCTCGACAGAGCGCAGTAGCTTTTGATGGTAGCTTTCAACGATCGCTTTCGAGATCAGCGACTCGTTCCATTCAGCAGTCAACATGATTCGGTTCTGGTTTTGATCGGGTTGCTCAACGACTCTCGCGCATCCTTCACGAAGTGAGCCATTGATTTCGAGACGTGGTCCAGCACGCTGGTCCATTCTTCGAGGTGCCGCTCGCCACCAGGCGTAAGCCGGTAGACGCGTCGGGCAGGGCCACCGCCGTCGGTGTCCCACTCGGAAGAGACGTTCCCATTCGTCTCCAATTGGCGCAGCGTCCGATAGAGAGCGGCCCTCTCTATCTCGGCGTCCGTAAGGGTGTATTCCCGAAGATCGCCCGCCAGGTCGTAGCCATACGACCGGCCCTTCTTCTTGAGAAGCAGCAGGGCCACTGGCTCGACGAAGCGGTAGAGGTTTCCCATCGCGCAAGTGCAAGGATGACCCTTGCCATGGCGCAGGCATACTCGTCTCGGCACGTACTCTTCCGCTCCCTTCTT
>JAHDWY010000468.1:2967-4396 GCA_023384315.1 Candidatus Hydrogenedentota bacterium
AAATCCTCCATCTCAGAGACTACATCGGAATAGATGTAGATTCCACCTACTTAACCCGCGGTCCATGAGCAAGCGGCGGGTCATCGGTCGAAGCGATCGTCCGCCAAGCAGCGTCGGGAACTTGAATCGTCGAACCATCCGGCCCGGCTGTTCGGGTAACAATCGAACTCGGGAACGTACGGCTTGATGTCGAGCAGTGGCGTTCCGTCGATCATGTCGACATCCGCAACGTGGAGGATATTGCCTTCGACGCCCAGGAGTCTGACCACGGACAAGCCGACGGGGGAAGGACGCGATGGCGCGCGCGTGGCGAAGATCCCACGCTGTTGTTCATCGAGAAAGGGAGTAACCAGTAGGGTGGAGCATGACGCCCGATGCAGCCAATAGGTCAGCCAAATGCGCTCGAACCCTTCGATATCCTTCAAACCGTCCGCAAAACGTGGGTCAACACGCACCGTACCTTCGGCGCCGCCCGCGCGCGAGGGCTGGATCGGGCACCCAGCCGGTTCACGAAATGGTGTTTCAATCACACCGACGATCTGGATTCTGATTCTTTTCATTGATGGCCGATGATCAGTCTGGTTCCCACCCCCACGTCCTGCACCAGCGAATGGAAGCGGGACCTCAAATAGGCATGCGCAGACATCCCGGTGCAATGGCATGGAGCCAGAAACTGACAGTTGCGGCGCCCGATTGCGTTTCCGCACTCCTCAAGCTGTTTGTATGAAGCTCGGCCGAGATGAAATCCTCCGATCAGCGCCAGGAGATCGACCTGCCGCGCCAGTGTACCGATGCGGTCGAGCGTGTCGATCACGCCGGAGTGGGCGCAGCCCACAATCACGACCAGCCCGTCTTGCATTTCAACGAAGAGCGCTTGGTCGTCCGGGATCAGATCGGGCTTCGTGCAGTCCGCATCGCAGAAGAACACCGGCGTGCTTCGCGGGTCCGCCGGCGCCAGACGCGGGATTTCTCCGGTACACCAGACGCCGGGAGCCACCTCCGTGGCGCCTTGAGTCCAGACGATCCGCTTCCAGAACCGGTCGAGCGCTTGGCGTGAGCGCTCCGGCATTCCAATCGCGCGATGTGGCGGTGTGTCGCTCGTTGCGTACTTGGACTGCAGCGCGGCGGGATGGAGGAAGACCGCAGCGGGGCCGTCGCCCTCGGGCACGCTGGCCAATCCTCCGCTATGGTCGAAGTGGCCGTGACTGAGCACGACGGCGTCGAGAGCGGAGAGGCCGACGCCCAGGCTTTCGGCGTTGGCGCTGAGCACTTTGCCTTGACCAGTGTCGAAGAGAATGCGCCGGCCGTCCGCTTCAATTAGAATCGACAGTCCGTGCTCCGCAAGAAGATTCGGGGCGGCCACAGAGTTGTCTGCCAGCACGGTCAGACGCAATTGGCGGATCATTGTGACGCCCACAGCCCTGCCGCG
>JAHDWY010000469.1 GCA_023384315.1 Candidatus Hydrogenedentota bacterium
GGGGCCGGACAAGTTCGGCCCCGCACCCGCCGCCGCCGGCCTGAATGACGGGTGCGTTACCATTGTTGAACCGTTAGACGGTCAGGATCCCGAAGCCCATGAAACCGTCTGTGCGATGTGGAGGTCCGTAGGCGCGTCGATTGTCGAGTTACGGCCGCATCAGCACGATGTGCTCGTGGCGCGGACGAGCCACATTCCTCATATCCTGGCGGCCCTGACCGCGGAGCAGGCGACATGCGCCCGCGGGGTCCCGTCGGTAATCGGCAAGGGTTTCCGCGACACGACTCGCGTCGCGGCCGGGCGGCCGGAGGTGTGGCGCGACATTTGCCTGACCAATCGAGAAGCCATCGTGTCGGGACTTAATGAATTGGAGACACAGCTCTCAGCCGTTCGCGACGCTATTGAACGCGGCTCGGCGGAAGACGTGGAAGCGTTTTTCGATGCTGCCCGCAGGGCGCGGCAAGAGGTAATCGGCGGATGAAAGGGATCTTTATTACTGTCGAAGGCGTTGAAGGCTGCGGAAAGTCGACACAGATCCTGTTATTGAAAGCGTATCTCGAAAGCCGCGGCCGCGAAGTGATCGTCACGCGCGAGCCGGGCGGTACGGCCATCGCGGAAACGATTCGGAGCATTCTTCTGGACCCGGAAAACGCGGCGCTATCGCCCATGGCCGAGGCGTTTCTCTATGCAGCTGCGCGCGCGCAGCACGTGGACGAGCGCATCCGGCCTGCACTCGAAGCGGGCAAAGTCGTGCTGAGCGATCGATTCGCCGACAGTACGACGGCCTATCAGGGCGCGGGCCGGCAGTTGCCGGAGGAAACGATCCAGTCGCTTCATTCTATGGCGACCCGCGGAACTTGGCCGCATCTAACCATCGTCGTGGATGTACCGGCCGAAGAGGGGTTGAAACGGGCGGGACATGTGAACCCTCCCGACCGCATCGAGATGGAACCCATCGAGTTTCACCGGGGCGTGCGTGAAGCCTTTCTTCAGATCGCGCAGAACGATCCGGCCCGGGTTCACGTCGTCGACGGAACGCGGTCCGTTGAAGCGGTTGCCGCGGCCGTGCGCGACTTGGTAGAACCCCTGTTGGGTGACCTATGAGTCTTCACGAAATCCGCGACCAGGAAACGGCGGTGCGCTTCGTGCGCAACATTTTGCGCGCGAACCGAATCCCCAATGGGCTGCTGTTCTACGGTCCGGGCGGCGTAGGCAAAGGGCTCACGGCCGTAGAATTGGCGAAGGCCATTAACTGCGAGAAGCAGGATGGCGACGCCTGTGACGCATGCCTGGCGTGCCGGAAGGTGACAAACGGAAACCATCCCGACATTACGTACCTGAGTCCGTCCGAGAAGACGCGTCTGATTAAGAAGGACGACATTGACGGCATTAATGAGCTTGCCGCGTTGCGGCCCTTCGAGTCCCAATGGCGGATCTTCATCATCCAAGACGCGGACCGCATGAATCCGCCCGCGCAGAACCACTTCCTGAAAACACTGGAAGAACCGCCGGGCAAGTCGTTGTTTATTTTATTGACGGAGTTTCCGCGGGTGTTGCTGCCGACCATCCGGTCGCGCTGCCAACAAGTCCGGTTTCGCGCGCTGCGGCAGGAGACGGTGGCGGATTTGCTGCGGCGGGAGCGCGATCTGCCGGAGGAACTGGCCGAATCGCTGGCGGGGATCGCCGAGGGGCAGATGACCCGCGCATTGGACCTCGTGGATTCGGAAAAGCGGAACGTGGTGCTATCGCTGACGTCCCGTCTGGCGGAAGGTGAAGATCCCGTCGAGTTGGCGGAGGAATTCACCAAGTTCCTGGCCGAAGAGCGAAAACAGTTGGAGGATCACCTCAAAGCCACCATGGCTTACGATTCGGCCGATGAGGTGAGCCGGGCGGATATGGAACGGCTGAAAGAGGAGCGTCTCGCGCAACTCGCCGCCATGTCCAAACGTGATATGCTGGAGTATCTTTATCTGCTGCAAACCTGGTATCGCGATGAAATGATCTTCGCTGTCACGCGCGACCGTTCGCGCGTATGGAACAAGGATCAATTCGAGCGTCTGGAATCGGGCGAGGGTGCCAACCCGTCCGAAAAGCTGCAAGCGATTGAAACCGCGCGGATGTACCTGGATCGGTTCATCAATGAAGAGCGCGTCTTTCGCGATCTTTTCCTGACGCTCGCTGTTTCGCCGTGACGCCTTTTGGGAGTGATTGAATGGAAACCGTGAAAATTCGCCTGCGCAAACCGACGCGGGTGTTCACTTTTTTGAGCGACAACATTCCCCTCGAACGGGAAGATGATTGTATCGTGCGCAGCGACCGGGGCCTGGAATGGGGCACCTGCGTCGTGCCGCCGGAGCCATGCCCGGAAGACCTGAAGAACCGCTACAAGATGAACGTGGTGCGGAAGGTCAATCACAGCGACGAGAGCACCTACCGGCAGATCCAGGAAGAGGAGGCGCGCGCGAAGGAGATGTGTGCGACGCGCATCCGCGAACACAACCTTCCCATGAAGCTGGTCGACGTGGAGTACACCTTCGACAAGCACAAGGTCATCTTCTACTTCACCGCCGCGGACCGGGTGGATTTTCGTCAGCTTGTGCGCGATTTGGCGCAAGAATTGAAGACGCGGATCGAGCTGCGTCACATTCAGGTGCGCGACGAGGCCAAGCTGACCGGCGGCATTGGCATGTGCGGCCGCGAATTGTGCTGCTCGACGTGGCTGCGCGAGTTCAAACCGATCTCCATGAAGATGGCGAAACGCCAGAATCTTTCGCTGAATCCGTCCAAGATCAGTGGTCAATGCGGCCGCTTGCTCTGCTGCCTCAGCTACGAAAACGAGATGTACAAGGAGCGCAAGCGGTCAGAAGCCGAGGCGCGGGAGATACCCAGGTCCTCGCCCGAGCCAGTCGCGTACGTGCAGGACGCTTTTGGCGCCGCCGGCGCATTTCCGGATATGGATGATCGGCCACCGCGCCCGGCTGACTGGCGCGAACGGCTTGACGAGATGGATGGCAGCGGCGAGGACGTGATTGTCGATGATGATGCGTCCGAACGGGACGCCCAGCTGCGCGAACGTGGCCCCCGGCGTTCGGAGCGTCCACGGCCGTCCGGCTCGCCCCAATCGCAGGGACGGCAGCAGGCTTCGGCGCCCGGTGCACAATCTGCTGACGGCGGCTCCAAGCGTCGAGGCCGGAGACGTCGCCGCCGGCGCCCGGGTGGTGGTTCGGGTGGTTCCGGTTCGAGTGACTCCGGAGGCGGAGAGTCCTCGTCCTGATGGGACTGGTCGACACGCATTGCCATCTCCAATCGGAACGTTTTGACGAGGATCGCGCCGCCGTGTTGAGGCGAGCCCTGGATGCCCTCGACTGGATCGTGTTGATTGGAGATACCCTGGAATCGAGTCAGGCCGCCGTAGATTTGCTCCAGAATGGCGTGTATGCCGCAGTAGGCGTCCATCCCTATCATCCGGAGCAAGCCGACGGTGAGGGTATCAAACGGTTGCGTGCCCTTGCCGGCGTTACGCGCGTCGTTGCCATTGGTGAAATCGGACTCGATTATTACAGGTACAACGAGGCGCCGCGCGATTTGCAGCAGCGGGCCTTTCGTGCGCAGCTTGAACTTGCCGCGGAACTCAACCTTCCCGTCGTCATTCATAATCGGGACTCTCAGGACGACCTCGCGGCCATCCTCGACGAGCATTACGTGTCCTTGTGCGGCGGCATCATGCACTGCTTTTCCGGGGACGCAGCCTTCGTGGAGCGCTGTCTCTTGTGGGACTTCCACGTGTCCTTTGCGGGCAACGTGACCTTTCCCAAGGCGCAGGCGCTTCGCGACGCGGCAAAAGCCGTGCCGATGAACCGTCTATTGGTCGAGACTGATAGTCCCTATCTTGCGCCCCAGCCCGTTCGCGGCAAACGGTGCGAACCCGCTTTTGTGCGGTACACGGCCGAGACCCTTGCTACGGTCAAGGGCATTGAGGTGGACGAGTTGACCGCGCAAACGACGGCGAATGCACGAGCGTTGTTTCGCATTTGATTGGGTAGTCGCTGTAGATCGGTCGAAGCCCGGGAGGATGCAGGCTTCGACAGAGTCGGTACGCAGATACTCAGGTGAGGAGGGTTTTGAGTTCGTTCATGAACTCGTTGAGATCCTTGAACTGGCGGTACACCGATGCGAAACGCACATAAGCGACTTCGTCCAGTTCCTTGAGTCGCTCCATGACCGCGAGTCCGATCGCATCGGTGGAAACTTCGTGCTCGGTTGAGTTGAAAAGCCCGCGCTCCACGTCGTCGATGAGCGCCTCGACCTGTTCCAAACCCACCGGCCGTTTCTCTACGGCCTTGAGGATTCCGCTCTTAATCTTCCAGCGGTCAAAGGGTTCGCGGCGGCCA
>JAHDWY010000470.1 GCA_023384315.1 Candidatus Hydrogenedentota bacterium
CGGCCGCAGCCGTTGGGTCAACTGGAACAGGTTGTAGTGGATGCCCTGATTCTCGGGGCCCCCGTGAACGAGGGGCTTGTCGGTAGTGCCTTTGCGGCCGGGCCCCCAGCCCGCGCCTTTGTCCTTGAGGATACCGCCGACGGTGAGGTTTTTGATGCCCAGCGTGACGACCGCGCGGTCGTGCGTCTTGAACGGCGCGGTGCTGATGACATACGCGTCGGGATCCATCAGGTAGGAGGAGTACCGCACCGGAACGGCATGATGCCGTTCGTTGATCAGGTACACCTTCTCCCAGGGCAGGTCGTCGATATCAAGGAACTGCGCACGGTACTTCTGCTCCAATGCGGGGTATCCGTAGTTGTGGTACCCATCAGGGGTAGGGCCGTTGGCGGAGGTCTCGGCGACCGCAATCTCCATGTCCGTAACGGAGCGGAGGAAATCGAGCATCCCTTCGAGGCATTCCGCGTGCGTCGCGCACAATTGGTTCTCGGTGTTCACGAGATTGGGTTTGATAATGATGCGCTTCTTCGTCGCGAGTCCCGCGCGAATTTGCGGTTCAATGCGTTTCAACGCTTCCAGCACGTTCCCCGCCCGGGAATCGCTTTGGCAAAGCGCCACCGGACTGCGCGTCACGGCGGATGCGTCCGGTGTTTGCGCGTGAGCCATCCATAAAGCGCCGGCGATACCGCCTGCCGCGGTTGCCAGAAAACTCCGGCGGCTGACTCCCCCGTTCCGTGCGGTCGCGTACGTATTCATCCCCCGTGTCCTTTCCCCCATCGGACCGAAGCGCCGTTGCGGTGCTTCCACCATCAATCATAACACACTCTTGCAAGCACCATTATCGTCGCGCTGGTGGCCCGTGGTTTCGGTCCGGAGGAAGTGGTACAGTCAGGCAAGTCGACAACGGGGGAATAACCGAAGGGATCTCCATGCGCTGCCAATCCATGATTGCCTCAACCTTGTTTGCGCTCGGCGTTTTCGCGGCGTTTGCACAAGAGACCGTATCTGTTGGCGGGACTGTCAGCCCGGACCGCGTCGAGCGGCTGTTTGAAGCATTCGACCTGGAAGCCCCGGCACTCGCGCCGGTCCGGGAGTATGTGCAGAACCGGGACTGGGGGAGTGCGTGCGACGCGTTGCTGACGTATTACCGGCAAGCCGACAACCCCGCCTTCCCGCAAACGGCGGAGCGACCCGCTCACAGCGATGCCGCGGTGGCTATCGCCGACGCGGCATTGAACGATACGTTCACGTTTTACGAACAGACTGCCACCGTGCCGCGGTTGCCGGACGGCGGGCTGCAATGGGACTACACCGGCCCGGAAGGCGACAAGGAGTGGGCTTGGGCGTTGAACCGGCACAAGCACCTGGACTGGCTATTGACTGCCTACCAGATGACAGGAGATGCGAAGTACGCCGCGGCCTGGAGCGATTCGGTGCGCGATTGGGTCTTGCAGAACCCTTACGCAGAGCCTAACGAGAACCCGCTGGTGTGGCGCGGGCTGGAAACGCAGTTTCGCGTGCGCGCCTGGGCGCGGGGATTCTACGCGCTACAAGATGAGCCCGCGTTCACGGCGGAGGCGAGGATTCTGCTCCTGTCGAGCATCCCGGACCACGCGCGATACCTGCGCAGTTTCCACAAGGAGACAAGCAACTGGATCGCCATGGAACTGAACGGACTTGCCACGGCGGGCGTTGCGTGGCCGGAGTTTCGCGATGCGGAGGCGTGGGTTGACTACAGTGTGGACCGCCTCACGAAGGAGTTGACCGCGCAGGTATACCCTGACGGCGCGCAAATGGAGTTGACGGCATCCTATCATCGCGTCACGTTGATAAACTTCGAATCCCTGGTGGATTTGCTGCGCCATACCCAATACGAATTGCCGGTCGCATTCCCGGAAACGATTGAGAGTATGTGGAACTACCTGGCGTATACGCTGCGGCCAACGGGTTACTCGCCGTTGAACAACGACTCGGATTTCGATCACAACGGACCGGGCCTGGTCCAGAAGGCATCAGACCTCAATCGGCCCGATTGGGCCTTCGTCGCGACCAATGGCGCAAATGGAACACAACCGGACGGGTTGCCGTCCCGCGTGTTCCCGTGGGCGGGGCAATTGATCATGCGCAGCGGCTGGGACCGCGACGCGCATTGGGCTTTCTTCGACGCCGGCCCTATGGGAATTGGCCATCGACACGCGGACAAACTGCATCTGTCGGTGTCGGCCTATGGGCGCGACATTCTCGTCGACGGCGGTCGTTATACGTACGTCGGCGGGGAATGGCGGAATTATTTCACCGGGTCGGCGAGCCACAATGTGATTCTGATCGATGGTCAGGGTCAGCGGAATCATCCGTTTGCGACGGACACGCCGATGGACGATCACTTCGTGACCGCGCCGGAGTACGATCTGGGCTATGGCGTATTTGAGAGCGGGTTCGGGGACGTGGAAGGCGATGTGAAGCACGAACGTCTCGTCTATTACAAACGCGGCGGCTACTGGATCGTTGTGGACCGCATCACCACCGACCGTTCGCGACGCGTCACCGCGCTCTGGCACTTCCATCCCGATTGCACCGTCACCATCGAAGGGCAGAGCGCGGTAAGCACTGACGCGGATGCCGGCAACGTCCGCATCGTGCCGTCGAGCGGAACCGAATGGGATGTGTCACTCGCGGCCGGACAAGAGGAACCCGAGATCCAGGGCTGGTGGAGCCGGGAGTACAACCACAAGGCGCCCTCCCCCGCTGTGGTTTATGATCGCAACATCAGCGGAACGGAGACGTTCGCATGGCTCATCGTTCCCGCGAAAGGTGTGCCACCGGAGGCGACGTTCGATGCGGACGTGAACCATGATACGGTCGAGTGCAACGTCGCATTCGGTGAAACCAACAACACGGTTTACCTCGAAGTCGCCAACAAACCTCTGGCACGGTAAGCTGCAGAAGGGGTTTCGGACCTTGCGTCCGGCAAACTGATGTCAGCTTAGCCGAACATGTGCTACGTGACACTCAGGACCTGCTGCCATACAGGCACGTGACGTGAATCGTTGCACATTTATCCCCTCGGCGGCGACTGTATAGTAGAAACAGTCATTCGACATCAGGGGCCGGTAACTTGGACACGGACCTAGGACTACTCGAAAGTTGGTGGGCGCGCCGGGACGGCGAGGCGTTCAACGAGATTGTGACGCGCTACTCGGGTCTCGTCTATGGCGCGTGTCTTCGCGTGTTGGGCAATCCCTCGGACGCGGAGGACCTGGCGCAGGAATGTTTTCTGTGGCTGGCCGAACATCCTGTTGAGATTCGGAGTTCGCTGGGCGGCTGGCTTCATCGCATGGCGACGCGGCGGGCCTTGGACGCTTACCGTTCGCGGGCACGGCGTTTGTCGAGGGACACGCGCTTCGCGGAGTCAACTCCAGAGGCGTCCGTGCCGGACGACCTCACCTGGCACGAGATTCGGGCTCTCGTGGACGAGGCCATCGATTCGCTTCCCGACGAACTGCGCGAGGTCATCGTCGCCCATTTCATCGAACGCCGTACGCAGCAGGCCATTGCCGAGGAATTGGGTGTCGCGAGGCGCACGGTCATCAATCGCATTCAAAAAGGAATCGATTCGGTTCGGACGACACTGTCGAAACGCGGCGTTGTGGTCGGGGAAACGGCATTGCTGGCACTTTTCGGATGCCGGCTCGCGGAGGCCGCTCCGGCGCGCTTGTTGTCGGAGTTGGGGCATTTGGCCATTGCGGGAACGGCCGGAAAAGCGACTACTGCCGCATGGGGTGCCGGCGTCGCGGGGGGAATTGTCGTGATGAAGAAGTCGATCATGGGGGTTGCTGTCCTTGCTTCGGTTCTTCTCGCGGGTTGGTACCTTGCCAGCGGTGGGGACACAGTTCCGCAGCACGCCAGGGACACCGGTCCGGCCCCATCGCCGCCCGAGCCGGAAGATCGACAACGGGCGTCGCTGGACACAACACAATTGGCGGGCGCAATGGAAACCGCGCTTGGCAATGTGCGACCCGATCGAGAGTCGATCGATGCGCCTTCGGAGGGCGCGGTCGTAGAAGGCATCGTGCGCGATCAACAAGGCCGTCCGGTTGCGGATGCAAGCATCCACATTGCAGACAACCCGACGCAGGACAATGTCCTGGACAAGCCCCCGGTCACGCATACCGATAGCGGCGGCCGGTTTCGCATTACCCATGTGAACCCGGAAGTCCACATGGTGTTCGCCGATCACCCCGCCTATGCACCGGGGTGGACCGGCATCGAGCCGAAGGCCGACACAACTGCGCAGGTCGAGATTCTGCTGACGCGCGGCGGGGCCATCGAAGGCGTCGTCACTTCCGGCGGAATTCCCCAGGCGGACGCCTTTGTCAGCGCGTGGCTCGAT
>JAHDWY010000471.1 GCA_023384315.1 Candidatus Hydrogenedentota bacterium
GGAGCCGAGTTCCGCGTCGTGCGCGTGATGCCCAACACACCTGCGCTCGTCGGAGCCGGCGCCGCCGGCATCGCGCCGAGCCCGAATTGTACGGCTGCGGACGTGGAGACCGCCCATGCGATCTTCCGGTCCATCGGAGTCTCTGAACAGGTTCCGGAATCGCTGATTGATGCGGTCACCGCCCTGAGCGGCAGCGGCCCCGCATATTTCTTTTATCTCGTGGAATGCCTGTCTCGCGCGGCCGTTGCCCAAGGGTTGCCGAAGGAACAGGCAGACCGCCTGGCGAGCCAAACCCTGGTTGGCGCGGGTCTGTTGTTGCGTGATTCCGGCGAGTCCGCCACGATCTTGCGTGAGCGTGTTACCTCCCGGGGCGGGACGACTGAAGCCGCGCTCAAGCAATTCGAGTGCGACGAGTTCCCCAAGTTGGTGGAGTCCGCGGTGGCCGCGGCCGTCCGGCGATCCCGCGAATTGGGACAATGAATCATCGTCCGAGAATTTCGTCCGATAGGGAGCGATATCCATGAGAAAAGACGACAAGATTGTCGGAGAACTTCTGGGCGATGAACACGCCATCACCCCCAGCGATGTTTTCGCCAAGCAGTTCAAACGCAGCCGCTTCGGCGGATACGATCGCCGGGACGTGGACGCGTTTCTTGAACAGGTGGCGGACGCCCTCGAGAACCTTATCGTGCAGATCCGTGTGCTGAAAGACAAGAACGAAGAACAACGTAGAGCGATGGCGGATCTCAAGGAGGTCGAAACGACCTTACGCAATGCACTGGTGTCGGCTCAACGTTTTGGCGACGATGTGCTCGATTCCGCGAAGCGGGAGGCGCACGTGATACTTGAAGAAGCACGACTGAAGAAGGCCCAAGTACAACTCGAAGTATCGCGCGTTCCGACGGCACTCACGCGCGATATCCACATTTTGGAACAACAACGATCCCGGCTTCGCGTCGAGATGATGGCAATCCTGGAGACGCACCGGAAACTGCTCGACAGCCTGGTTCCGGAAGACGCTATGCAGATGCCCACCAGTTTCTTCGAAGCGGGCACACCCGTCGATCAACTAAACCATGACGATGATGCGCCCCCGCGCTTGACGCCGCCCGAGACCGCGGCAGAGGACGACTCAGACGATCCGGATTCTCCGCTGAATGAGGTCGAGGAGGCGGCGGGCCCCGAATCCTCCGAGGCGTCAGAATCTACCGAGCGGCTTGAGGAATTGGAACCTCCAGCCCATTTCACGGAACCGGATCCGCCCTCTGAGGATAGTCCCATTGAAGGGCTTGAAGAGCTAATTGACGATTCGCCGGCGGTCCGTGAGGATATGGAGGTCGATCCCGGCGATTCGCTGGAGGATCGTTTACGATGAAGCTGCTATCCATCGCAGTGGCTGTCGCGTCTCTTGGCGCGGCCGCGGAGGTCGACGAGTTCTTTGCCGAGTTTGAAGCCAAACGCGATCACATCGAGCGGCTTCATGCTCGCTTCTCTCAGGAAACTACGACACCGGACGAGGAGACGCGCGCGGTGGGGTTCATTGTCTACGAGAAGCCCCGGCGCATCTTGTTGCAGTATCTCGACCCGGAAGTGACGTACCTCATCGACGAATCGCGAGTCTATCAATACGACCCCGAACTCGAGCAGGTCCAGATCTACGACCTCGACGACGATCCCCAACTGGAAGCCTTGTTCCTCGGCTTTGACAGTGAGACGGATCGGCTTCGCGAGGCCTACGGTGTCGAATTGTTCGAGCCCGATCCATCGACCTGCGGAGATCAGGCGCTGCGGTTGACGCCATTGCCCCAGTCGGCAGGCGAGGCCGGAGAGGACGTTGCGCCGTTGTTCGAGCAGATCGCGCTCTACCTGCGCACCGACGATTACCTGCCTTGCCGCATCCACGTCATCAACGATGAAGATTCCGAAGTCGAGATCTCCGTCGCGGAATTCAAGGTAAATGACGCGGCCGGAGACGCGGCGGCGCAACTCGTACTCCCGGAAGGCACCCAGATCATCGAGAACGAAGTGCTCGTGGAAACGGTCGGTCCCGGCGGCGCCACGCTTCCCCGAGCGGACGCCGCGGCGGAGGAACCCGCCCGGTGATCCCCCTTGTGCTCGCGTCGGCTTCGCCGCGCCGTTATGCCTTGTTGTCCGCCCTCGGTATCGATGTTCAGGTCCTCGCGAGTGGAGTCGACGAGGTAGACGAGGGGGCGGAACCGGCGGGGATTGTCATCGCGAACGCGGTTGCCAAACGCGATGACGTTGCCAAACGACTGGAGGTACCTTCCCTTGTCATCGCGGCGGACACACTGGTCTTTCTCGGCGAAGAGGTCCTCTCCAAACCGGCCGACCTCGACGACGCCCGGCGGATGCTGCGAAATCTCTCGGGCCGTTCGCACGAAGTGGTCACCGGTCTCGCAGTGGTGGATACCGGGATTGGCCAAAGCGCAACGGGCAGCGAAACCACCCGCGTCACGTTTCGCGAACTCGCCGACGACGAGATCGAGCACTTCGTCCACGCGGTCAAACCCGTCGATCGGGCGGGCGCCTATACCGTGGACGGCCCCGGCAGTCTGCTCGTCGCGGGATACGAAGGATGTTTTCAGAACGTCCTCGGCCTGCCCATCGTCCGGCTGGACCGGCTCCTCCGAACCATCGGCCACAACCTCTTCGAAATCATGGACGGCCCGCGCGCTACGTTTCTTTAGTTGCGGGATCCGGGAAGAACATGGACTCCACGTAGGTCTCATGGAACGCGG
Organism: Candidatus Hydrogenedentota bacterium; assembly: GCA_023384315.1. GTDB lineage: Bacteria > Hydrogenedentota > Hydrogenedentia > Hydrogenedentales > SLHB01 > JAHDWY01. The sequence goes on from JAHDWY010000471.1 coordinate 2,760, forward strand.
GATCCAGCGATAGATCGATGTGATACGTCCGCGCCGCGAGCCGTTCCGCACGTTCGCGCGCCGCACACGACAGGGCCGCCCGCCGCGCCCCTGCCAGCGACGCGTTCCCCACGAAGGTCATGCGCGCCGCGGGGATGTCCGGCGGCAGAAGACCGATCTGCTGCGCGTGTTCGCAGCGGACGTAGTTGCCAAACGCGCCCGCCACCAGAACCCGTTCCACCGCGTCGGCGCGTATCCCGGCGCGCTTCAGCAGGATCGCCGTTCCCGAACGAATCGCCGCCGTAGCCAATTGAAGTTCGCGGACGTCTGTCTGCGCAATGGTGACCGACCGCTCCGTGCCGGAATCCTCTTGCGGAACGAGAACGAATTCGGGCCCCTTCAAACCTTCCACGATACGATCGCGAATCTCCACTGGCACGGTTTCCGGGACTTGCTCCCGCTCAAGCATCAGGCCTTGGGGAAGAACGATTCCCGATCGAACCAGACCGGATACCGCGTCGATCAGTCCGGACCCGCAGAGTCCCACCGGCGCCGCCTCGCCAATCGTCGCCCACTCGATGTCGTCCGAAAACTCGACCTTTTCTATCGCGCCACGGGCAGCTCGCATCCCATGTTTGATGCGCGCGCCTTCAAACGCAGGTCCCGCCGCGCAGGAAGTCGCCCAAAGCTCGCCATCGTGTTGGAGAACAATCTCTCCATTTGTCCCAATGTCGATGAGCAACGTCGGGACAGTGGCATCCTCCAGGTCGGTGGCCAGCATACAGGCCACGGTGTCTCCCCCTACGAATCCCCCGATCACCGGAAACACATATGCCGAGGCCCTCGGGTGAATATGCAGCCCCACACGTTCCGAGTGGACCCGTAACGAGCCGCTCACGGCGGGAACGAAGGGGATCTCACCCAGTGCCGACGGATCGAGCCCCGCAAACAGGTGTTGCATCGTCGTATTCCCCGCCAAGGTCACCTGGAGAACCGATTCGGAGGAGATCCCCGCCGTCGCGGCAAGTTCGGCAAGCATCGCGTTCACTGCGGACGATACGTCCCGCTGCAGTTCGCGCAAGCCATCACGGGTATCCCGGGCGTGCATGATCCGCGTCAACACGTCATCGCCCAGGCTGGTTTGCGGGTTCATTCGCGACACCCGCGCCACTTCGCTTCCTGTTGACAGGTCGAGCAGCGCCGCGACCAGGGTCGTTGTCCCGATGTCCACGGCGGCCGCATAGCAATTGGACGGCGAATCGGCCGGATCGAAGGCCAGCAACTCGCCCTCAGCGATGATGGCGGTGCCGGTGAAGCTTTCCGTTCGCAGACGGGATGGAAGTGCCGCGAGGACATCCAGGTCCGTCGAGACCGCGCCCAACTCCCGAACCAACCGCTCGAAGTCGGCGACATCATCCGAGAGAGAAGGCCTCTCGACCTGGACCCGTTGCAACCGCACGGGGGGATCGTCGCTGGGATGGATTGCACTCGACGCGTCGGAGAGAATCTTGTACGTGGATGCGAGTAGCGACGCGTCGGGAACGGAAACGGTGAGCGTATTTTCAACGGCGCACTGACACGCAAGCCGGATCCCTTCGGATCGCTCGCTTTCGGTCAAGAGGTTTCGTTCAGCCGAAGAGTGGGTTCCGGA
>JAHDWY010000472.1 GCA_023384315.1 Candidatus Hydrogenedentota bacterium
TCAAGCGCGCTGTCGATGGCTCGCTTGTATGCGGCGACACCCAGCTTCTCCAACGAAACATTGCTGAAGAACACTCGCAGACCCTGACCGGCAAGGAAGTCGTGAACTTCTTTTGCGAGTTGGCCGTCGCGCGTGGGCTTTCCGTTCGATTCGAGATTCTTGAAGGAAATGAAAACTTGAGGGTTTGTAGAGTCCATAGGCGGGAATCCTTGAAATGAAAGCTAGCTGCTCATTGGTGTTTGAAATTTTGGACGTGTGTATTTCTCGTAGAAATATTTGAAGGCCACTCGTTCAGCCTCGTTTCCGGTATATCCACATTCCGGGCATCGCGAACCATTATTCCAAACATGATCGTAAATGCACACGAGGTAACCACAGCGTAAACAGATTAGGTCTATCGACGTTGGGCAGCGCTCCACAATCTTGCAGCCGCCCGCTTCGCCAGACCAAGCCGTCCACCACGTTCCCTCATCCACCCTTTGAGTTGAGGCCCAGAGCCTCACCGCAGCAGGCAGCGCCAGCAAGCCAGTTCCTCCGAGAGCTACGAGGTAAGCATCATCTCGAAGAAGGACGTATAGCTCTTCCCATTTGCTTGATTCGTGCAGATGGGTTGGAAGATGTCTCTCCATGTATTGCGGAAGAGACGTGACAGACTGCCGGTAGGATTTCCATCCGAAATCGGCAAGCCTTCGATGTCCCTCCATTACACTCACGAAATACGCACCTGCTCTTGCTTCATTTCCCAGCCAATCCGCAAGCGATTTGTGATAAGGCTTGATGACTTCACCTTTCGCCTCTTTCGTGACCGGGAACAGCGAGCCGAGGGTGCGGGTGAAGTCGCGGAGTTCTTCGTTCTCCCAGCCGAACAGGCGTTGGAGGATTTCCACAGGCAGCGGTTCGCGGGCGGCGAGGATTGCGCGTAGCGCGGGGCGCACGTCCTTTCGAAATTTTTCCAGGTCGGGGAACTGGCGCCCGAACCACTGGCAGAAGATGCCGCCGAGGCCTTGCGGGAATTGGTCCGGTCGGTCGAGCGAGAGATGGTTCTGCTCGACGTCGTCGCAGAAGCGTTCGACGTAGAGGAACACGCCTTCGCTCTTGTCTAGGATATGGTCGAGGAGGCGTTCGCAGTCGGAGCGATCGTCGAGTTGCGGCGCAAGTTTTTGCCGGAGGTAGTCGCGGAGGTCGGTGCGGTTGGCCTCGGTGCGGGTGTCGAGGACGAATGGGTTCAGCCCTTGCAGCGGAGTTTGGACGGCGCTTTCCGGGCGGCTGGTGATGACGAGGCCGAGCCAGTCGGGCAGGCGCGGGGCGTGGCGCGCGAGCATTTCCACGAGCGGGTTGCGCCCGGCCTCGCCCGCTTCGTCGAGCGCGTCAATGACAATGAGCTGGCGTTCGCGTCCGCCACCGATCACGGAGCGGAGCGGGTTGGCGAGGAGGTAATCGAATAGTTCGGCCGGGTCTTTGCGGTCAAGTTCGGCGATCTCCGGCAGGGTGAGCAGGAGCTTGCGGTAGTCGGGCAAACGGGTGGCGAGTTGGAAGGCAAGGCTGCGGACCACGCGCCGGGCGTCGCGGTGGTCGGGCTTGTCCCATTCGACGAATTGCGCGGCGATGACGGCATCGGAGCGGGTGTGGGTGAGTTGGGCGGCAAAGGCGCTCTTGCCAACGCCGGGATCGCCGGTGATCCAGAAGATGCGGGAATCGCGCTTTGCATCCTGCTGCCATTTCTCCACCGCCTCGAACAGCCAAGTGCGTCCCAGGAATCCCTTCCGGAGCAGGTCATAGATGCGGGCATCCGATCTGATCGGCCTGAGATGAGCATTGAGCGTTTCGATCTCACCGGCGAAACGGCGACTCTCGTCGCTCTCAACGACTCGTACAACCTCGGCGAACTTGGTTTGATACCATTCTTCCCAAGTGGTCTCGTCGGCTGCACGCCGTTCTCTCCAATCGTGCATGTCGAGCCACTGGATATGCCCGATATTCACGGGCGGCCGCACTTCTGTTTCGCTCTCGACCAGAATGGTTTGGATGCTACCTCCCTTAACACCGATGGCTATGGCTATCTCGTCGCGGCAGACGCCGGGATCTCGGGTGGAATGCTTCGATAGAAAGGAGACGACACGCTGACTGTGTATAATGCCATCCGTGATTGCGCGTCGCCAATCGTCGCCCGCTTTGATTTCCGTCTTATCAAACCAGACATCATGGCCGCGCTGCTCCAAGTCGGCCTTGATCCGGCGGACCAATTCCTCGTTGGCGTCGTGACCATAGCTCAGGAAGATGCGCAGCGGTTCGAACGGTTTGGGTTCCGGAATCGGCCCGTGCGTCGGGCAAACCCAGAACGATCCCACTTGGGTGAGTTGCTCACCGCACTGCGGACAGGACCTGCCTTCCTCGTTGTATGTTCCGGAAGCTTCGTTCGTCACTGGCCTTTTCTCATACTCCCGCTCCGTACGCAAGCAGTCTAGGTAAATGGCAGTTGCCTGCGCAGATTCTGCCCAATGGTTCTGTCCTATCGTCTCGCCCTTACGTCCTCAATGGGAACCCAATTCCCTTTGGAGAGGTCCCTGTCTTGTGTTGTTTCCGTGTCAAATTAACCAAACGAAAGGAGAACTGCAACATGCTTCTGCAACAACTCGGTATCTTTGGCTGGAAGGAATCCGACGAAAACCTCGTCCTGGCATCCCTCCTCACCGGCGACCCGCTGCTGCTCATCGGTAACCACGGGTGCGCCAAAACCCATGTGGCCAACAAGGTGGCCCAGGCCTTGGGACGCAAGTTCCTGGTCTATGACGCTTCCAAGGCCATGTTCGAAGACGTCCTGGGCTACCCCAATGTGGAAAAGCTCAAGCACGGGGCCGTCGAGTACATCCAGAGTCCCGTAACCATCTGGGATAAGGAGCTTGTGCTAATCGACGAACTCAACCGTGCGGTTCCCGAGCTTCAGTCCAAGTGGCTGGAAGTGATCCGTAGCCGGAAGATCATGGGCTTCGCAACCAACGTCAAATGGGTCTGGAGCGCCATGAACCCGCTCAGTTACAGCGCGACCCAGGCGCTCGACGATGCGCTCATCGGCCGCTTTGCCCTTTTCCTCTATCCACCGGACGTGTTGCAGATGGAGGAGGAAGACCGCATTCGGGTCGCGACCCACATCAACGGAGATGACGCTCCGAGTCTCGCCGAATGGACCGAAGGCGCAACGGCGGGAAGTGTCGCATCAGGCGACGTCGAGAAGATCGGCGAATCGCTGCGCGACATACTGACGGTTGCGGGCGCTCACTTCCTGCGGCTCAAACAACAGATGCCGGCCCTGGCCGAATTCCTGGCCAAGTTTGCGGACCTGCTGGCGCGGGAAACCAAGGGCGAAGTGGCGCTTGACGGACGCAGGCTTGGCTTCATCTACCGCAACCTGCTGGCCAACCGTGCCGTCGAGGTGGCAAAGGCCGAAGTCGTGGGAGCGGCCATCCCGGATTTCGTGCCGTCCGCGCGCTACGTGGTGCAATCCAGCATTCCCGTCGGTCTGAATGACGCCTCGCTCAAGCGCGAAGAGGCGGTGCACAGCATGGAGATCTGTTTCGATTTGTTGAGCCGCTACTTCGAATCGGGCGCGGAACTTGACGTGGTCAACCTCGTCTACGAGTTGTTTACCACGAACGATCTCATCCGCAAGGCCGAACTGCTGCTTACTCAGGACCTGGGCGAGTTCGCCTTGTCCAAGGCCTGGACGGATCTCATGGCCGGGGATCGGGACATCTCGCTCCTGGCCTACACCGCGCTTCAAGTCGAGGCGCGCCGGCCGGGCACAGTCCCGCAGGAACTGTTGGCGTCGCTGTGCACCAAGATAGCCTCGGAAACACTGAGCACGGCGTTTATCCCCAAGTTGGAGGATGACGCCATCGAGTATATCGAGGATGTCGAGTCGCTGCTCGAACGGGATACGGATCTGGCGAAGCTCGTGGCCTACCAACGCGTGAGCGCGCTGGTCGCATCAGGCCAGGTGAACCACAAGACCATCCGTAATGCCGCTCGCGCCATCGAGGAGGACCTGGAAACCTTCGAGCGGCTGCTCGCGGGTAGTCCGGGAAACGACCCTATGAAAGGAGAGGAGGCTGCATGAAAACGCTACAGACGTTTAGCTTTGGACTGGAGCCAGACCCGGAGATACCGCGTTTCAAAAGGCTGCACTGGAAACTGGTCGACGTGCCCGTCGCCGACGTCTTACTCCAGGGTATCCATCCCTGGATGGGCGCAAACCAGCACCCGACGCTAACCACCAGACTCGCGGAACTCCTGAACGCGGAAACGGCCAAGATCGCGGGTCTAGTATCCACGGGCCATGGGTATGATCTGCTTTCGCATCCCAGTTATTCCCGGTATGATCGGTGTCTATT
>JAHDWY010000473.1 GCA_023384315.1 Candidatus Hydrogenedentota bacterium
GGCGTTGTGGCAGAAGATTTCCTATCTGAACAACATTGGCACGATCGCTCCCCTGCTGGGTCTGCTCGGCACGGTCTGGGGCATGATTGGCGCCTTCAGCGCGATGGCGTTGAACGATTCCGAAGCGCGCAGCCTGGTGATGGCCTACAACGTGGCGCAGGCGATGATCACCACGGCGGCAGGACTGATGCTCGCGATTCCGTGCATGGTGATGTACTACTACCTGCGCGGGCGGGTCGTGAAGATTGTGGCCGAAGTGGAAGCGCAGGCGACCGAGTTCATCGAACTGCTCGCGGGAGGCGCGGGACGATGAAGTTCGGCAAACCCACATACGAATCCGAGGACACAATCCAACTCGCGCCGCTCATCGACATCGTGTTTCTCACCCTGGTGTTCTTCATGACGACGGCCGTGTACACCTCGCTGGAAAGCGAGATCGACATCGCGTTGCCCACGGCGAGTTCGGCGGTTACGAGCGAACGCACCCGCGGTGAGATCATCATCAATCTGCGTAACGACGGACAGATCGTGTTGAACAACCGCGAGTTGAGCATCCCCGAGCTTCAGGACGTGCTAAATCGCGTCGCCGAGAACTTCCCCGGCGGCGCGGTCATTGTGCGCGGCGACCGCGATGCGAACCTGGGCCGGGCCATTGCGATCCTCAATTGTTGCCGAAACGCGGACATCCAGAACGTGTCGTTCGCCGCGTTGACGGAAGAGATCGAGGGAGCGCAATAACGTGAAGTCCCTTCGCACATGGCGTGTGTTGATGATCGGCGTCGCTGTAGCGGCGTCATTCGGCGCCCTCGCCGAATCGCCCGATCAGGGTCAGATCGATCTCGCCGATGGCTACTTCCTGCGCGGCAATTTCCAATGGGCCGCTGAGGCGTACCGGGAGTATATCGAGAAGTTCCCGGACGGACCGCATGTTAAAGAAGCGCTATACCGACTCGCCGAGAGCGAATACAGCTCGGGCAATTATCAGGCTGCTTTGGAAGCGCTGGACCGCGCGGTGACCGCCGGTTTGGACGCGGAGACGCTGGGGCGTGTGCGCATGCGGCGCGGCGAAGTGTTGTACCGGCTGGGACGCAACCAAGAAGCCGCGGAAGCATTGCAATCGCTCGTCGATGAATCGTCCCCGACGGCGATTCGCGCCGGGGCTTTGTACTACCTGGGAAAACTGCAATCGGATCAGCAACAGTACGACGCGGCGCTCGGGAGTTTTCAGAAACTGATCGAGGGGATTCCCGAAAGCCCGCTTGTACCCTACGCGCGGTATCAATTGGCCTTGGTCCACGCGGGCCGAAACGACTTTGAAAACGCCGCTATCGAGTTCGCTGCCGTCGCGGACTCGCAAGTGGACGAGACGCTCCGCATCGAAAGCCGCTTTCAAGCCGCGGAAACTTACGATCGCATCGGCTGGCACGACGCCGCGCAGACCGCCTACCGCCAATTGGTTGACGAGTTTCCGGAGTCTAAATACGCAGAGCGCGGCTTCTATGGGTACGCGTGGGCGTTGTACCGCGCGGGAAACTACGAGGGGTCCATGGGCGCCGCAACGGACTTCCTCAAGAGGTATCCGGAATCCGAGTACGTACCGGGTATCAAATACCTCCGGGCCAATTGCCAGCAGCAACTCAAGCAGTACGACGACGCCATCGCGGCCTACCGCGCGATTCAGGAAGCTCATCCGGAATCGCAGTTTGCGGCACGCTCGCAATACAAGGTCGCCTGGGCCTTTTACTTGAAGGGCGACACGGAAGGCGCGAAGAACGAGGTCTCGCGTTTTCTGGAAACCTATACCGACGCCTCGCTCATTGGCGACGCCGCCTTTCTTCGGGGGACCATTTTGGCATCCGAAGGCAACTGGGAGGACGCGTACGAAGAGTTCCGTCTGGTCGCGGAGAAGTACGTGGACAGCGAGTTCGCGCCGGAAGCCTTGTATAAGATGGGCGAAGCGCTGGCCCAGATGAGCCGCGTGGACGAGGCCGCGAAGGTCTTCGCCGCGTTCGTGGAGAAGTATCCTGATAACCCGCTGGCGGAGGAAGCCGTCATCCGCATGGGCGACGCAAATTTCTTCGCCGCAAACTTCCGCGACGCGATCGCGGAGTATCAGCGTATTCTCGAGGGGAGCCCCGATCCCGCCACCGAAGAGAATGCGCTCTACCGGCTGGCCTACGCCTATTTCAATGTCCAGGATTACAAGTCCTGCGCGGAAACGTACCAGCGGTTGCTCGAGAAGTTCCCGGAGACCCCGCGCAAGGCCGAAGCCCATCTGCGGATTGGCGACTACTGGCGGGATGCCGGGGCCGATCCGGTTCGTGCCATCGAAGCGTATCAACGTGGCCTGGATGTGGATCCTGGAAGCCCCTATGCGGGCCGGACGCTTCGCGGTCTCGCCTTGGCACGACTGGACACGAAGGACTTCGATGGCGCCTCGGACGCCTTCTTCAAGGTGATTACCGAGTTTCCAGATACGAGACTGAATGAACAAGCCTACCTCTGGCTGGGGCAGCACGCGTACGATCAAGGTAATTGGGAGCGCGCTGAGAAAACGTTTGATGCGATGCTGACAGCCTTCCCTGATTACCCCAACCCGGAGCGGATTCGGCTGAAGATCGCGGAGTGCGCGCAACAGGCGGGCGACGCCGGACGGGCCATTGACTTGTACAACGGCGTCGTGGAATCCGCGCCGCAATCCAGCGCAGCACAACAGGCGCGGTTCCAGATGGCGGAACTTCAGGAAGCCCGCAAAGAAGTCGACAAAGCCATCGCGCTGTATGAAGCGGTCGCTAACACGAATACCGGCGACACCGCGGCGCGCGCGCGATTTCATCTCGGAGAGATCTACGAGGAACGCGGCGATTGCGATGGCGCGGCCCGCAGTTACATGCAAGTCGCCATCCTGTTCCTTCACCCGGAGTTGTCCCCGGAAGCGCTGTGGCGCTCGGGGCAATGCTTTGAGAAGTTGGAGATGATGGACCAGGCGCAATCTGCGTATCGGGAGATTATCAGCGATTACCCTGACAGCGAACAGGCCGCCAAAGCCAAAGAACGATTGGGTGAAATGGGGCAATAATGGGTACGGTCAGCCGCAGAACTTTGCTCGTAGCGAGTATACTCGCATCGCTGGCATTGCACGGCTTGTTGATCGCGGTCTCCCCGAAAGTTCCCCTGCTTGCGCGGAGCGAGTCTCCGGAATCCATCCTGCAGTCGTTCCGCGTCCGGCTGATCGACGATGCCGAGTTGCAGCAGATCGAATCCGGCGACGAAGGCACGGGATCGCTTAGCACGCGGCCCGGTTCCATCACGGATACCCCCATGGACGATCCCGAGCCGCTCGTTCCCGATAGCTCCCTGCTCGAACAGACGGTCCCTGTCCCGCAATTATCGGAGCGGTTGGCGGCGGAGTCGTCGCCATCGGAAGGCAGTGCCGCGCCCGACCTGGACCTGCTTAACGAACTCGACGCGAAGATCATTGAAATCTCCCAGAGCGTGGCCCGGCAAGACATCGAAGTGACCCGGCGGCTGGTGGCGCCCAGCTCGACCCGCGTCATCGAAGAAGGCGAATTGCCCACGGTGCGTGGCGCGGGCGCGACGGAACCGGAGCAAGCCCTGCTCATCGATCCCTTGGCGCCCCAATCCGTATTCCCCATGCCCGGCGCAGGAGGAGGCGCGGAAGGGGGATCCGGCGAGCCGGGTCTGGTGGCTCCGCCACCATGGGAGCCGATGGATGAGACGCCTGCGCCGGAGGACGATTTGCCTGCGCTGCCTGAGTTACCCATCGAGAAAGTAATGGCGCGTGAGCCGGTGACGCAGGCTATCGAACGCAATCGTGATTTCGAGTTCATCGACGACTTGGTCACGATGGAAGTGGACGCCTTCGTGCCGCCGGGCGAACGCGAAGGTTACTTCCGTCTGCGCATCGTGCCGAAAGAGGGCGAGTCCATCGCGCCGCTGCCCAAGGATGTGACCTTCATCATCGACGCGTCCAACAGCATTCTGCAGCGCAAACTGGATCAGACCGTGGCGGGCGTGCGGGATTGCATCGCCGGATTGCGGCCCGAAGATCGTTTCAATGTCGTCATCTTTCGCGACTCCCCCACCCTTTTCCGTCCATCCCTCACCTATGCTTCGGACGAGGAAAAGCGGGCTGCACGAGAGTTTCTGACCAACGTGGAGTCGCGCGGGGAAACCGATGTATACAAAGGCATTCTCCCGGTCATTGCCGAACCGCCGCGGCCTGGTGTGCCCGGTATCGCGCTGGTGTTGTCGGATGGCAAGCCGACTACCGGCATCAAAGACGGCCGGACGCTCATCAACGCGCTGACCGAGGAGAACCAGCAGGATTACAGTATCTACGCCTTTGCGGGAGGCCGCAC
>JAHDWY010000474.1:0-648 GCA_023384315.1 Candidatus Hydrogenedentota bacterium
GGGCGACATCTTTGTCACTGCGTTCGTTGAAACTCCATCCGGCACCGAGGAAGTATCATTCCGCGCGACGGCCGGTCTCGAAATCATCGGAGCTGGTCTCGAGGCCAGCACCGGCGGCACCATACCGGAAGTGGGTGTTCGATTGCAGGACGAGTCAGGCGAACCCGCAGTCGGCGTCCCGGTCTACTTCCGTGTGGACGGTAACGACCATGGCGCCGAGGTTGGCCAGGCACGGATTCTCACCGACGATAGCGGCCTTGCAACGACGTCCTGGAAACTGGGCGACGTCACGCAACCTTATTTCGTATCCATGCAAGTCATGGACAACCGGCCCGGCGTCCCACCCGATGCCCGGTTTCGCAGCCGGGCAATCGTTATCAAAGCCATGGCGCTGGACAAGTCCGTCATGGGCATTACGCTCCTGGGCGGCTTGGCGATCTTCATTATTGGTATGCGCCTCATGTCCAACGGCTTACAACGCATGGCGGACCGCCGGCTCAAGTCCATCCTTCAAGCCATGACGTACAACCGATTCCTCGCACTCCTCGCGGGGATGTTCCTCACCGCCCTGGTTCAATCGTCGAGCGCAACGACAGTCATGACCGTGGGGTTTGTCAATGCCGGACTCATCAATCTAACCCAGGCGAT
>JAHDWY010000474.1:658-4374 GCA_023384315.1 Candidatus Hydrogenedentota bacterium
CTCTTCACAGCGGCGACCGAGGAGTTCGCTTCGGCCAACATCGGCACGACCATCACAGCCCAGATCATCGCCTTCAAGCTGGACAGCCTCGCCTATCCGGCAATTGCCGTGGGTGCCGTCATGTCCGGCCTGGGCAAGCGACCGGTCATCCGGTATGGCGGTGAGACAATTTTGGGTTTCGGTCTCCTTTTCTTAGGCATGACAACCATGTCCGACACCCTCAAGCCGCTTAACTACAGTCCCGGTTTCCAGGCCATGTTCCAATGGTTCGACTGCACCCCCCAAGGACCCGGAGGCATGGTCCCCTGGGGCGCCGCGCTCATGTGCATCGTCATCGGAACCTTGTGCACGATCGTCGTGCAGTCCAGCTCCGCAACCATCGGCCTGGTCCTCGCCTTGTCGAGTCAGGGCCTCATCTCGTTTTACACGGCCGTCCCATTGGTATTGGGCGATAATATCGGAACGACCATAACCGCGGTCCTGGCGTCGCTTGGAGCCAATCGAAATGCTAAACGCGCTGCCCTGGCCCATACCCTGTTCAATGTGTTCGGCGCTGCTTATATGTACGTGTTGCTGTTCGTACCTGTATGGAATGGCCAACCCATCTTCCTGGGTTTCGTCAACTCCGTCACCCCCGGCGACGCGTTCGCGGAGAACCCGGAAAATCTGGTCCGGCACGTTGCCAACGCGCATACGCTTTTCAACGTGTTCAACTGCATTCTATTCATCCCCTTCGTCACACAAATGGCCGCCGTGGTCCGCAAAGTAATTCCCATGGCACGGACCGATGAAGAAAGCGTCTTGGAATATCTGGAGCCAACACTTCTCCAAACACCCTCGCTGGCCCTTGCCCAAGCCGTGCAGGAGGTCGCCTACATGGTCCGCCTGAGCCGAAAGTCCATTAACGACGGCTGCGAATTGTTTTTCGGCGGCCCTTCCGAACTCGAGCGCAAGGTCCTCAAGCGGGAAGACACCATCGACAAACTCCAGCACGAGATCACCGCGTATCTCGTGGAGCTCTCGCGACAACAACTCCCCGAAAATGAAGCGGAACTCATCCCGGCCCTGCTCCACGCTGTAAACGATGCCGAGCGAATCGGCGATCACTCCGAAGACTTGGTCGAACTAACGAAAGTCCGGAACGCCGGCCCTCATCCCATTTCCGACGCAGCGGTGATTGAAATCCGCAGCCTCCTCGCAAAATTGAACGAACAGTTCGACCTGACGCTACAGGCCTTGACCGAAGGGAATAAGGGTCTCGTGAGCAAAGCGAAAATCATCGAATCGGAAATCACCGAAATGCTGCGGCTCGCGTCTGACGCCCACATGGCCCGGCTCGAGAATCACCAATGCCAAGTCATGTCCGGCATCATCTTCCTGGACTTCCTGTCCAACCTCGAGCGCGTGGGCGACCATCTCCTGAACATCGTCAAGCGAGCGGACCGCGTCGTCGCGGTCACCGCCGCCTAACCCGACTACCGCAGGGCCGGAACGCCCGGTACAGGCGTACCCGGGATCGCGGCGCGGTCCGTAATGGGGACAAGTGGGGGAGGCGTGAACGTCGATTCCACGTTTGGGTTCCCGAAGAGTTCGTCATACCATTCCAGCCACCGTTCACCTTCCAGACCATCCGGCATGCCCGTGATCAACTCCAACGCGTCGATGGCCGGTTGCACGAAACCCGACCGTTCCCGCACGAGACCGATCAAGAAGTGGACGGTCGATTCATCACCAACGAGGCCCAGGAATCGAACGACCTCGCGCCGTACGCGCCGGTCCGGTTCTCCATTCACAGATGCCGCGGCTGTGAGCAGCCCGAGCGCTTCCGGGCCGCCAATGCGCGCAATCCCGTAGTATGCCGGGAGCCTCACGTTGGGGTCCGTGTGTTGGACGAGCCGTGCCAGGGCATGGAGGGACCCCGGATCGTCAATTGATGCCAAGGCATTTGCCGCATAGGACGCTACAAGTGAGTCATCTCCTAAAGCCAGTTCGGTCAGGGATTCCAAGGATCGCCTGCTACCCAGACGCCCCAATCCGTAGGCCAAGGCAACGCGCTCGTCTCGCGTCCGATCTGGCAAATCCAACATGCGGAGCATCCCAGATTCCAGCACGGAGCGCAAACTGGGAAGCGCCGCATCCACCCCGGCGACCACCGCAGGCTCGCCCCAGGCCAACACGGCAACCACCGCTTCCGTCACCGCCTCGCTGTCCAGTCGCGGCAAGGTCTGCATTGCGCGCTCCCGAACCCCCTCGTTCGGGTCCGCCAGGCTGTATATGACAAATGGAACCAGTTCCGGCGCCGGCACACGCGATGCCCCCTCCAACGCCCGAACCCGAGTCCCGGGATCGGCCGACAGCGCCATCGCCATCAGCGGGGTCTGCGCGCCTTCTCGCGAAGGGGAGAGCGGGGTCCAGAGCAAACGGTCGCGCCTTTCCGACACAACCGCTTCTTCACTCAATTGGCCTTCCCGGTCATCCTGCGCGGAATCGACCAATTCTTGAGACTCATTCACAAGTGCTGCCACCTTACCGGGCGTGAGCGTGGCAGCCATCATGGCAGCAAGCAGGCTGCACTCGACGAACGTGCGGCTGATTCGGGTCGACTTAACCTTCTCATTTATCATAATTTGCCGAACTCCTGGCGCAATTCTCACCCGATTGCCCCTTTTGGATCAAACTTTTCTTCAGCTTGGAATAAACCATATACAGTCAATGTTTGACAGGGTGTCTACAAAGGGGGATCCTTCCCCCAGGTTCCCCTGAGTGGACACAGTCAGAAATGGCTGGTTCCCACCATCGGCGAGTGCGTCAAGGCAGTTCCCCCGCTGCCCGCACTCGCCCCTTTTTTATCACTTCGCTTAATATTCCCCGATGCGGGTTCTGGCCTCCAATAATCACCTCAACCTATTCTACACCAATAAGTTATGACAGTATTGACTTTCTAGTTTCAAATCCGTATACTAACGCGACGAGCGGCTGATGTCCGCTACACCGAACACGCCAATGATCGGGCACGATACCTCGCGCCACCGGAGCATGAAACTCTCGTCGAGTTGCCTGGAAACAGGACGGCACTACAGCCCCGGGTAATGACCGGCGAACGAGTTGGAACAGCGTTAGGGCGTGCCCCTACTAGGAGAAAGTAATGGCTCTACGATTGTCTGTGGCGCTTGATATGTTCACCGGTTCCCCGGATCGGTATTGTCCGGATGGGTACCGCGACCCCTTGCGTATCCAGGAACGCCTTTCGATCGCCTCTAAGATCAAAGGAATCAAAGCGGTCGAAGTCTCCCAGAGCGACATTTCCCAAGAGTTCCCCGTGAAGGAGTTGAAACGCCTTCTCAAAGAGTACTCTTTACAGTGCTCGGGGGTTTCCGCAAATTTGGCGCAAGATCGCCGCTATGCGCTCGGCGCGTTTGGTCATCAGCACCCCAAGACCCGCAACGCCGCCATCGACGAGGGCAGAAAAGCGGTCGATATCGCTCGCCAAGTCGGCGCCACCGAAATCACTTTGAAGCTATTCAGCGACGGGTTTGACTACCCCTTCCACATCGACTATACGACCCACTGGAACACGCTGATTTCGTCCATCAAGACCATCGCAAAGTATGCGTCACCAGATATCAACGTGGCCATCGCGTACAAATGCCGCGAACCGCGCAAATTCCTCACCGTGGCAACCGTGGGCAAGGCCCTCTCCTTGTGCCAGGAAATCG
>JAHDWY010000475.1 GCA_023384315.1 Candidatus Hydrogenedentota bacterium
GTTAGTGGCTCCCAAAAGGAACTGCTCGTCAACGCTGATCCTGCCTGTACCAGTCATAGTCCCGTACCGCATTTCTTGACGCCAGCCGGAGCAGTACAATTCGATGCCGTCTTGGGCTGGGACGATGGCCAACCCTGCCGAACTCAATGAGTATTTGGGGCGCGGCCCCAGAAGCTCTCCCCGCGCACCCAACATCGCCGAACCCTCGACGAATTTGCGATACGCGATAGACATGGGCTTCCAGGGATGAAAAGTCACTGTCACGTGATCCAGATACTTTCCGACTCTTAGGATTCCCGGGGACCGGTCGACTGAAACCTCGTCAGCGGCGGGCACGACACCTTTTATATCCTTCGGGTTGCGCGGCGTAACACGGCGGAACGCAATTTTGGTCCCGTCGGGGGACCAGGCCGGTTCGAGATCGTCGCTCTCCGTGTCTTGCGTGACGTTTTCTACATCGCCGGTTTCGATATCCAGGATGTAGAGGTCGAAATCTCCCGTCCGGTCGGATGCGAAAACGATTCGCTTACCATCCGGAGACCACGCCGGGTCGCGATCTTCGGAGGGGTCGTGGGTTAGCTGTTCGGGCTCGGCGGACATGGATTTCCACCAGTAGATGTCGCCGAACCCAAGGAAGCTTCCCCTGGCGCATACTTGCTGAGAAGGACGATGCACCGCGTAGTCCGACATGAGCAGCCGGGCCGGACTGGAGATCGATGCCTCCGAGCGTTGTGACACGTCGCTGGTATCAACCACCTGAATGTCCGCCGCTCGCGACGGCTCTTTTGTAGGCGCGGTGAAAAGCAGATCTGTGTCCGAAATCCAGTCCACGCCGCCGAGTGTCATCGGTTGGTCTTCGGATAGCAGCGACTGCGTCCTCAGATTGAGCAATGCAAGCTCAAGTTTTTGGCCATGGTTATGGGAAATGATATGGGCGAGAGTCCCGCCATCCGGGGACACGACGGGGCATACTTCGTCCACCTCCGGTACCCCGTACACCTTTGTCGTCTTTCGATGGTCAACGTCGACGCTCCAGATGTCGGATGTATCGTCTATGAATCGCGCAAACAGCAATTGGCTGCCATCCGGCGACCACGCGGGGCTTTGGCAATAACCTTCGTCCTCTACAAGGGTGTACCGTTCCTTGCTTGCTAGGTCTATCACGACGATGTTGGATTGGTATATCGATCTTGCCGTGGCCATTTGTTCGGCCGCGTCAGGCCGCGTGCGTGTCGCCATCGTTCGAGGGCACAGGAGTATCATGAACACCAGCAACAGCAATCCCGCACTCATAACCAGAAGAAAGCGGTGTTGGGAAGCGTTGGTCTGGTGGGGCTTTGGGGACCGTGGCAGGAGGGAAAGGTTCCACATAGTAATGTGTACTCCTTCAGGTTAGCTGAAGTCATCATGGCACACATAGCGTAGGATGTCAATAGAAAATCAGGGTGAAATGGTTGCTATTCTATTTCCCGGAATCGATTAAGGCATTTCAAATACACCAACCTGGACTCGTAGAATCAATGGTGAACATGTCGAGGAAGGGAGGCGGTCATCGTGAAGGTACTCATCATTGGCGGGACGCGGTTTTTGGGCGCGGCGATTGCCCGGGAACTTTGTGCGCGGGGGCATGAGGTGGCGGTGTTGCATCGCGGGAAGACTCGCGGTGATTTGCCGGAGCAGGTGCAGCATATCATTGCGGACGCGCATGAGCGGGGGGAAGTTCAGCCGCACCTGGCGCGCGGGTTTGACGCGGTTATCGACACGATCCTCACGGACGATGATCTCACGTGGATACTGCCGATGCTTCAGGATTGCGCGGGCCGGTTCATCCACTGCGGATCGACGGGCGTCTATACGCCGATGGAGACGGTGCCCGCGCGCGAAGACGACCCCACGCCGTGCCCGGAAGCGTTAGGCGGGTTCGCCCAGAAGCTCGCGCAGGACACGGCCATCCGGATGTTTCATGCGCAGACCGGGTATAACGCCTGCTCGTTGCGGATCAGCAACGTGTTCGGTCTGGGGGACGTGCCGCTCGACGGTTGGGGCGCGCGGGATCCCCGGTGGTTCCGGCGCGTGGCGTACCACGAGGAAATCTGGGTGCCAAACGACGGCCGCGCGCTATTGCAGCCGGTCCACGTGGACGATCTCGCGCGCGGCTTCTGCAAGGCCATGGAATCCGGCAAGGTGGCGGGGCAGATCTACAATCTCTCCTCCGATCGCGCGGTCACTTTGAACGAGTATGTGGCCGCCGTGAAGGAGATCCTCAAATCCGAGTCGCCGGTGAAGCATGTGCCCATGAAGGAGATTCTCGCCACGGGCAAGGCCAACGAATCCGGGTTGCGGTTTCTCTGCGAGCACATGTGCATCGACAGCGGCAAGGCCCGGCGGGATTTCGGGTACGAGCCGCAGGTCAGTTTCCACCATGGACTGAAAGAAAGCATCGAGTGGACGCGCGAGCACCGGTGGGGATAATGAGATTCGAATGACCGAAATTCGAATAGGAGAGCTGCGCCGAGCGTAGGAATGCTTATAGGAGGGCGGGTTTTCCAACCCGCCGCATACCGACAGCTTATTCGGGAGTCGATCGACGCAAGAATAGCGGCACCTTTACGCGGGCTGATTCCGGTAGGACGCCGTGCAGTGAACCGCGAACGTTGGCGAGGCGGGTTGGAAAACCCGCCCTCCTATTGGTCGTATAGGTCCTATACGTCCTATTCTTTTCCCAGCGCTTCTTCCACCATGGCGGCGACTTGTTGCCCCTGGGCAATCCGCCCTTGCTCGCTGAAGTGCACGCCGTCTTGCGCGAAATACTCGGGATGGTCCACGACCAGCGTGTACAGATCGTTCACGGGAAACTCGTGTTCCGCCATGATCTCTCCGGCGATCCGATTGCGTTCCACGAGTCGGACGTCTTTTTCATCGAGTTGTGACAGGTCGTCGCTCTTGCGGATGGGCGTTGACATGGCCCAAATCACCTTGGCATCGGGTGCGCACTTCTTGAGGCTTTCCAACAACGCGGGAAAACTCTCCCGGTATTGTTCCTCCGTGTACCCCCAGCCGTGAAGGCCGTTGTTAATGTGGATTACATCGAAATCATAGCCCTTGAGCAGGATCTCCAACTCGGCGAGATAATCGGGATTCCCCATGAACTTCGATGTAGCATAACGCGCGACGCTGGCCTTACCTTCGAGCGCGCGGCTGACGCTGTCATAATAGCCCTTGACGATGGAATCGCCGGCGAGGAGCACGCGCGGCAGTTCGTCGCGGTCTGCATCAACGACCCAAACATCGCTCCATTCGATTCGTTCCAGGATGGGCTTGTCCTCTGCCACGGCCCGCGTTCCGAGCGTGGATGCAAGGGTTAATCCGATTGCGAATGCACACATTCTACACACGAAACTTTCCTCCCGAATTGAATTTGCGGAACACGAAGGCTTGCGGTAGACAGTAGCGAGGCAGGGTGTATGAGAACAAGGGGGAGAAAAAAGTGAAGGCCGGAATCACAGGGATTCCGGCCTCAATCTATTGAACACTCCGCAGCCCGGATGTGACTCCTGACCGCGAGTTGTTTTAGAGACCTCGGACTTTCGTACCGAGGCCTCCGCGGAAGGAGAAACGCCACATGTGGCGCTGACCAACCATATTGTAACATGGAGTAGGCAAGAACGCAAACGTTTCATGCGTTCCAGGAGCGCCCCTGTGCGCCGCCTAGGAGGTAGTCATCTTAATGGCTTTGGCCCAACCACTTAACGCGTTTTCGCGTTGTTGTGCGTTCCATTTTGGTTCGAAAACCCGATCTTCCTTCCAAAGTACCTGAATTTCGCTCCGATCCTTCCAGAATCCGGTGGCCAGACCTCCCAAAAATGCCGCGCCAAGTGCTGTCGTTTCAGTAACTTGCCCCCGAAGGACCGGTGTGCCGAGCACATCCGCCTGGTGCTGCATCAGCAGGTCGTTGGACGCCGCACCCCCGTCTACCTTGAGTAAGGGCACCCGTTCGCCTGTTTCGGATTCCATGCAGCGGATCACATCGGCCGATTGAAAGGAAATAGACTCCAGCGCGGCCCGCACGATATGCGCGCGCCCTGCGCCCCGCGTGAGCCCGACGATCGTACCCCGGCAGCTCATGTTCCAGTGCGGAGCGCCAAGCCCGACGAAGGCGGGGACCATATACACGCCGCCGGAATCGGCCACTTCCGCCGCGACCGTCTCGCTCTCCGCGGCGCTGGCGATCAGCCCCATCTCGTCGCGCAGCCACTGGACCACCGCGCCGGCGATGAAGACGCTACCTTCGAGCGCGTATTCGACTTTGTCGTCGAGCCCCCACGCGACCGTTGTCAGCAACCCGTGCTGGGACGCGACGGGTGTGT
>JAHDWY010000476.1 GCA_023384315.1 Candidatus Hydrogenedentota bacterium
AAACGGCTTGAACGTGAGGGGGTATTCTAGTGGAATTGGCAGTGAAGATTCACGATCGAGACAGGGCCGGGTGCGGGCCCGGGGTGTGGTGAGGATAGACCCGAAAGTCCGGCCGATTCCGCCGGGCTACAGATACTCTTCCACAAAACGGTGGGACAGCTCCGCCACCGTCCGGGTGGCCGGAAACTCTCCGGGATATCGCACGTACACGACGTGGCCGTCGCTGTAAATCACGTTCGTGCCAATCGTCCCCGACGAGGTGTCAGAGAGGTCTGTTGAAATGAACTCCCACCCCAACGGGAATGGCGGACCCTCATCCAGGAACTTGTCGACGCGCGGCAATTCGTACACATCGCCAAACTCATCGCGCGCGAGCAGGTTTCCCGAGCCGGAATACTCCAACGGACTGCTTGCCGCCGGGTTGATCATGGTTTGCCAATAGGCATTGAACTCCGCGTCGGACTCGACGATGTAAAGCACCTCCGTCGCGATCACATCGTTCACCTTCTTGCGGAAGGCCGCGCGGCACTCATCACGGCCCGGCGCGGGACCCAAATCCTTCCCCGCGCTGTTGGCCGAATCCGCCATCTGCCCGATTTTCTCCTGACGGAACCCTTCCTTGACGGCCACCTCTTCGGCCTTGCGCATCACCTTGGACAATACAGGGAGGTACAAGGCCATCAGGATGGCGATGATGGCCACGACAACCAGCGTCTCGACAAGACTGAACCCGCATTTTCCCCAGCGGCGCATACATGGTCTCCTTGCGACTAGCATAGCCCTGTGGCACGCACCCGTCAACACATGCCGATCCGCATGCCGGTCCAGTCCTCGGCGTCTACGAGATGGCGGATTGAAATCGAAACGATCACGTATTGCCAATTGCGGGTTGGAAGTGCCTCGCTGGTTTTCGGTATTCTTTCCCGGAATCCCCGCGTTGTGGCCCGCCGGTCGCTATTTCCGCCTGAGGATGTGCGCCGGAGGTTTGTGTAACAAGAAGGTATGACATGACTTCGAAACAGGAAGTGATCCTCTCGGGCATTCGCCCAACGGGGCGTCTGCATTACGGCAACTACTTTGGCGCCATGAAGAGCTTCATCGATCTCCAGGAGAAGGGGCATCAGTGTTTCTACTTCATCGCCGATTATCACGCGCTGACCACCGTCACCGAGCGGGTCGATATCCTTCAGCAAACCATCGACATGCTGCGCACCTACGTGGCCTGCGGCCTGGACCCGGTCCGGTCGGTGATCTACCGCCAGAGCGACCTGCCCTGCACGGCGGAGCTTGCCCTCCTGCTGGGCATGATCACGAATATCGGCCATTTGGAACGCGGCACGACGTACAAGGACAAGATGAGCAAGCTGGCCGAATCGAGCCAAGGCGGGGAAGGGAATCCGCTCTCCTACGGATTGCTCGGCTATCCGGTGCTCATGGCAGCGGATATCCTGATTGTGCGCGCCAACCAAGTGCCCGTCGGCGACGATCAGCGGCAGCACGTGGAGATGGCCATCGACATTGCTCAGAAGTTTAACCACCGTTTCGGCGAGACGCTCTCGATTCCGCGCGCGGTGGAACGCAACGCCTTGCGCCTGCCGGGACTGGACGGCGCCGCCAAGATGGGCAAGAGCGACAACAATACGCTGGACCTGCTCGACGATCCCAAGACGGTATTGAAAAAGATCAAAGGCGTCCAAACCACGACCGACCCGGAACCCTTGGATACGGAGAGCAACGATCCGGACATGGTCATCCCGAAGATGCCGTACAGCGTGGGCGCATTGTACCGGCTCTTGTCCCTGCTCGCGCCGGAAGATGTGTACCTCGATTTCGTGGGCAAGTACCGGCGCGGCGAAAAGTTTTATGGCACGCTCAAGACGACGCTGGCCGAGTACGTATCGAAGTTCAACGAGCCAATCATCGAAGGGTTCAACGCGCCCAACAACACGCCCGACTCCATCAAGGATTTTCTCCACGAGAACGCCAAGAAGGTGACGCCCGTCGGCCTCGAAACCGTCGAATCCTGCCGCCAAGCCATGGGGATCGGGCGCAGCCTCTACCGCGCGTAGTACGCAGGTTCCCGCACACGGCGTGTCTGCACGCTCGTAGTGTCCTGAACCCTAAGTTCCTTCTCAAAGATATTGTGTGACTTGTTGCTCAAAGTCCCCCATTGAAGGGGGATTTAGGGGGATGTTCCCTCAGATACCGGTACAAAAAATGAAACGAAATTCAAATTCGCCACACTAGCGAAAGGGCCGCTGCAACAGGTAGAGCGCGTAGTAGTAGGTTTCCCGGACGAGAAACCGGAGCTGGCTCGCGGCGCCCGTGTAGCGCGTCGTGGGCGTGGGGGAGGGGGACGCGTTGTCCATCCCCACATCGTGCGCCATCAACATGGCGCGTCGCATGTGCAGCGGATCGCTCACGATTACGACCAGGCCGGCGTCTCGTTGCTGCAAGAGCTTCTTCGCTTCCACAAGGTTTTCCCAGGTGATGGTGGATGCGGTGTCGCAGGAAATGTTCTTCTCAGGCACGCCCCGGGCGACCGCGTAGTCTCGCGCCACGACAGACTCCGCGGCTTCACCGGGCTGGCCTACGCCCCCCGTGAAAATGATGTGCTGAATCTTGCCTTCGTTATAGAGTTGGATGGCGTGATTGATGCGTTCGGCGAACACCGGCGACGGCCGGTCCGTCCAGACCGCTGCGCCCAACACCACGGCCACGTCGGCCTGGGCAGGGCCTTTGTTGCCGCCGTAGGTCCAGACATCCATCGCAAGTCCGGCAAACGCCGCAACGGGAATCGCCAATGCGAAAGCGGCGAATTTGAGTCGCGGAACACTCATATGCACACGCCCCATGAGGGAAAAGCCCCGGCCTGATGCAGCGACATCTTTTCTGCTAGATCCCGCCCCCCGCGCCAAAGTTTCGCAGAACCCGTCTTCTGGCGGCTATTCAGGAAGGCGCCCGTAGATTTCGGTCAGCTCCCGCAGTCGGCTTGCCATGTCCCCGGTCAGCATGTCGTCGGTATAGCGCCAGCACCAGTTCTTGCCGCCCGAACTGCCCGGCTGGTTCATGCGGGCTTCCGTCCCCAATCCCATGATGTCCTGCAAGGGGAAGATGACCGTGTCCGCGACGGACGCCATCAACGCGCGGATACACGTCCAGTGGATGTCTTTCCCCGTCGCATTGAGATAGCGCTTCGCATAGTCGCGCGAGGCCTTGATATCGGCTTTGCTCTCCGTGCTTGCGCCCGTCGCCTTCCACCAGCCGACTGTCGTGTCGTTGTCCGCCGTGCCCGTATAGGCGACGGTATTGTGTTCCCACTTGTGCGGGAGCAGTCCGCTATGCGCGGCGTCCTTCCCGAAGGCGAAGTGCAACACGGCCATTCCGGGGAAGTCGTGCCGATGCCGCAGATTCTCGACTTCGTCCGTGATGAGCCCCAGATTCTCGGCGACGATGGGGAGTTCGCCCAGGGCGTTTGCGAGCGCGTGAAACAGATTGTCGCCCGGGCCCGGCACCCAATGTCCGTTCTCCGCCGTTTTCTCACCCGCGGGAACGCGCCAGAAGGCCTCGAATCCGCGAAAGTGGTCGATGCGGACGAGGTCCACGAGCCGCAGCGTCGCGCGCATGCGCTCGGCCCACCAGTGGTAGCCGCGCTGTTCCATCACGTCCCACCGGTAAATGGGGTTGCCCCACAGTTGTCCGGTCGAACTGAAATAATCCGGCGGGACGCCCGCAACGGCCGTTGGATTTCCGTCCTCGTCGAGGTAATAGAGATCGGGGTGCGACCACACGTCAGCGCTGTCGTGGGCCACGTAGATCGGGATGTCTCCCATGATCCGGATGCCGCGCTCGTTCGCATAGGCCTTGAGTTCGCGCCATTGCTTAAAGAACTGGAACTGCGTGAATTTCAGCGTAAAGATGGGGTCCGCCAGCGTCTCGCCCCACTGGCGCAGCGCATCGTCGTAGCGCGATGCAATGTCCTTGTTCCACTGGTTCCAGGGCTTCCAATCCTCGTGTTGCTTCATCGCCATGAACAGCGTGTAATCGCTGAGCCAGTGGTTCTCTTGTTTGCAGAACGCCTCGAACGCCGGCCGGTCGGGATGATTCGCGTCCTCGCGGAATCGATTGCCAGCGGTTTCAAGTACGCTCCGCTTGAATTGAATGACCGCGCCAAACTCCACCCGGTCTTTCGGGAACTTCGCCGCGCCGGACACGTCTTCTTCGGACAACAAGCCGTCCTGCACGAGGCGGTCCGGGCTCACCAACAGGGGATTGCCGGCGAATGCCGAGAAGCATTGATAGGGGGAGTCGCCGTACCCGGTCGGGCCTAGCGGAAGCACTTGCCAGACGCGTTGGCCGG
>JAHDWY010000477.1 GCA_023384315.1 Candidatus Hydrogenedentota bacterium
GGGAAACGGGATTCGAACCCGCGACCCTCAGCTTGGAAGGCTGATGCTCTAGCCAACTGAGCTATTCCCGCCCAAAAAATATCAACTGTTTGCTTTGAGTTGCCCGACAATTTCGTATGCCGACGGTGCAACCCAAATTCGAAGTACGAAGCACGAAATTCGAAACAAGCACGAACGTTCAAAACTCAAATGACCGAAACATTTCTTTGGAAACGAGCCACATGGTCCGGTTTCCCGATTCCCAGTGTCTCAATCTTTTCGAATTTGGGTCATTCGAATTTGTTTCGGATTTTGTGCTTCGTATTTCGAATTTCTATCCTAATCTTAAAATCTGGTGGGAGTAGGATTCGAACCTACGTAGGCGCTAGCCAGCGGGTTTACAGCCCGCCCCCTTTAGCCACTCGGGCATCCCACCACAATAAAAACGCTTAACGTTCGGCTTCGCTAAACCAGTTTGGTAAAGTGGAGCTGGCGAAGGGAGTCGAACCCCCGACCCACGGATTACAAATCCGTTGCTCTACCAACTGAGCTACGCCAGCGGCGCCCAAGAACAAATCAACCGCCCCGGAAGGGCGGTGTTTGCGAGAATATATCAAAGCCTAAGCGCCTGTGTCAAGCAGTCTTACCAACCAAAATTCCGGCATTTCGAAAAGCTGGCCATCAGCGGTTTTCCGGACTGCCCATCCTGTTGCGCTGCCCCTACTTCCGTTGATAAGCCGGGAGTCCTCTGCTAGAATCGCGCCCATGTTTCGGCGGCTCGCTCATGCAGAACGAGGTTCATCCGCGGGCGCTACTCGCGCCTGCGGCGGTTACCCCGCTGCCTGAAGAACCCCTTGATCGACGTCATTCCGCCTACCCCGACCGCAGCCAACTTGCACGCCGCGGGACCGGGGGCGAGAGAAAGACCGCACTAGCATTGAGGATATCTAATGAGCCTATTTACTGAACTGAGTTGGCGCGGGTTGGTCAATCAAGTGACTCATCCTGACTTGGACCAACGCCTGCAGAAGGATCGGTTCGTCGTTTATGCGGGATTCGACCCGACGGCGGACAGCCTGCACATCGGGCACCTGATGGGTGTCATCGGACTGATGCACTTCCAACGCGCGGGGCACCGGCCGGTGGCACTGGTGGGCGGCGCCACGGGCATGGTCGGCGACCCCAGCGGCAAATCGGAAGAGCGAAAGCTTCAAACCGTGGAGGATTTGGCCCGGTTTGCTGAGGCGATTCGGAAGCAGTTGGGGCAGTTTCTGGATTTCAGCGGCGCAGACGGGGCCGTACTTGCGAACAACGCGGATTGGTTGGAAAAACTGAACCTGATCGATTTCCTGCGCGATATCGGGAAACATTTTTCGGTGAACGCGATGGTGGCGCGGGAATCGGTGCGGGCGCGCCTGGAAGATCGCGATCATGGGATCAGCTTCACCGAGTTTTCGTACATGTTGCTTCAGGCGTACGACTACCTCCATCTCTACGACGCGTACGGATGCAAGTTGCAAGTGGGCGGCAGCGATCAGTGGGGCAATATCCTCTCGGGAATGGACCTGATTCGCCGGCTGCGGAATGACGAGGCCTTTGGCTTGACGTGGCCGCTGGTCACGAAGTCCGACGGCACAAAGTTTGGCAAGACGGAGTCTGGCGCGGTTTGGCTCGATCCGAAACGAACCTCGCCGTACAAGTTCTATCAGTTCTGGATCAACCAGACGGATGCGGAAACGCCCAAGTGGCTGCGGACATTTACGTTCCTGTCGCAGGAAGAGATTGTGTCGCTGGAGCAAGACATCAGCGACGCGCCGGAGAAACGGGAGGCCCAACGAAAACTCGCGGAGGAGGTCACGCGCATGGTGCACGGGCCGGAGGCGCTCGCCAATGCGATCAACGCTACCCAAGCCATGTTCGGCGGTTCGCTGACGGGGTTGGATGACGCGACACTCGAGGATGTATTCAGCGAGGTGCCAACCGCGGGATTGCAGCGAAGCGTGTTGAACGGGGACAGACTCCTCGTGGATGTGCTCGTTGAATGCGGCGTGTTCAAGAGCAAGGGTGAAGGACGCCGGTTGATTCAGAATGGCGGACTCTACTTGAACAACGAGAAGGTTGCGGGTGACGACACGAAGCTGACGGAACGTTCGCTGTGCGGCGAGCGGATTGCGGTGGTGCGGACGGGAAAACGGAACTATCACTTGCTGAAGTTCACAAATTGACTTCGGCGTCAAGTATATTGGTTTTTGTGAAATCCGCGTCTGCCCCTTGATTATTTGAAAACATCTGATACACTTCCCCAGTCTTCACTGCAAAACATCCAACGTAAACCGAGGTATCTCATGCGCCGAATTCTTTTGTCAATTCTATTGCTGCTGGTAGCGACGCCTATGGTGTTGGCCCATGTCGGGCAGCATCCCTCCGTACACGACACGGTTGCCGGCATTATCGAGCGGCTGAAGGAGACTAAATCCCACGAGGAACTGCAGAATCTGACCTTGGAACAGGTTGAAGCGGTTCTTACCGAGGAGGAGCGTCACGTCCTCGCGACGGAACATCTCTCCTTTGATGTGAATGTACCGGTAACGGTGTACGTCGTCCGGGACGTGGAACTCGACCGGGAGCCGTTCTGGCTGGAGGAGTACGCGTTCACGCAGACCGATCTCCGCCTCGTGGTCGATGGCGATGAAGTGTACGACGTGTGGAAGAAGGACTTCGATGCGGGCCACATCGGGCTTGGCACAAACAGCTTAACCGGACGGGGCGACCACTATTTCGTGGTCTTGAAACCGCAGCAGGACGGCGCCCCCATCGAAGTAACCAACATGTATCCCGGTCAGCATGAAGTCATGGTGCTTGAAGAGAACCTGAGCGCGTATCGCGGTTGGAACGACAAGCCGATCACGGAAATCCCGGCCGAGTTGAAGGGGCACGTGCTGATTCGCGACGACAACAGCCGGCGCCGGGAAACGCGGCTGATCGACGTGTTTCGCGTTACCCCCTACCCCGCGACGGAGACGCCCGATCATATCGTCTTGACGTGGAGCGACGATCCGAAAACGACCCAGACGATTCAATGGCGCACGAGCACGGATGTCGATGAAGGTTTTGTGCAGTACCAGAAGAAGTCGTCGTTTCATCAGTTCGATCCCGAAGATCCAGAGCGGGTCCGGGCGGAGACCAAGCCGTTGGAGAATCCGACGCTGGTAAACGATCCGGTGATTCACCGCCACACCGCCACGATTACGGGGTTGGAACCGGACACGACGTACGTGTACACCGTGGGCGATGGTTCTGAGGACGGATGGACGGAACTTGCGGAGTTCACGACGGCGCCGGATGGTATCAAGCCGTTCTCGTTTATCTACATGGGCGACGCTCAGAACGGGCTCGACCGTTGGGGCTCGTTGATCCATCAAGCATTCCGCGAGCGGCCTGATGCGGCGTTCTATGTAATGGCGGGGGATCTCGTGAATCGCGGAAGCGAGCGGGACGACTGGGACAGCTACTTCGAGAATGCGGAGGGGATTTTCGACCGCCGACAGGTCGTGCCGTGCCTGGGAAATCACGAGTATCAGAATAACGATCCCAGTTTGTACCTCGAGCAGTTTGCGTTGCCGCTGAACGGGCCGGATACGATCGGGCCGGAGCGGGCGTATTCTTTCGAGTATAGCAACGCGATCTTCGTGGTACTCGACTCGAACCAACCGGTCGATACGCAGACTGCGTGGCTGGAAGAACAACTCGCCAACACGGACGCCACGTGGAAGTTTGTCGTCTATCACCATCCCGCGTACTCTTCGTCGGCGCGCCGCGACAACCCGGAAGTTCGCAAGATTTGGGGCGCCATTTTTGACAAGTATCACGTGGATCTTGCGCTGCAGGGCCACGACCACGCGTACTTGCGGACGTATCCGATGAAGAACGAACAGCGCGTCGACTCGCCCGCGGAGGGGACTGTCTATGTGTTGTCCGTGTCGGGCACGAAGTTTTACGATCAGGGGGACCTGGACTACATCGAGTTTGGCATGACGAATGTCGCGACCTATCAGGTTCTCGACATTCAGATCAGCGGCGACCGGCTCGTCTATCGCGCGTACGACATCGATGGGAGCAAACGGGACGAGTTGATCATCGAGAAATAGGGGGACACGTGTGATGATTCGTCGCGGTTCATCGGCGGCGATGGTGGTCGCCGCGTGTGTCGGCGCGGTTGCGCTGAATGGGTTCGCGCAGGAGAGTCTTGCTTCTCGCGGAGGAGTCAAACATGTGGTGGTTGTCGGCGTAGACGGGATGAGTCCCGCCGGGATCGCCGCCGCCAACACGCCGCATCTGGACGCGCTGATGGCGCGCGGCGCATTCAC
>JAHDWY010000478.1 GCA_023384315.1 Candidatus Hydrogenedentota bacterium
TCACGCTGACGTATCACACAAAGGGGGCGTTCCTGAGCTGTCACTACTGCAACGGTCGCCGCCAGGTGCCGCTGGTCTGCGACGAGTGCCATTTCAATCCCCTGCTCTTCCTGGGCACGGGCACTCAGCGGGTTGAGGATTACCTGATGCGCGCATTTCCGAATGCGCGAGTCGAACGCATGGACGCGGATACGACGTCGGGCAAGGGCGGACACGCCAAGATCCTCGGGCGTTTAGCCGAAGGCGAAATCGACATCCTCATTGGCACGCAAATGATCGCGAAAGGTCACGACTACCCGGGTGTGACACTTGTGGGAGTGATCAACGCGGATACGGGATTGAGCCTGCCGGATTTTCGCGCGGCCGAGTCGACGTTTCAGTTGCTGACGCAGGTGGCGGGCCGAGCGGGCCGAGGCGAACGGCCGGGGCAGGTGTTGATTCAAACGTATCGGCCTTACCACTATGCGATGGCAACCGCGGCGCAGCACGACTACGCCAGTTTCTATGCACGTGAAATCCGGGAACGCGAGACGGCGCTGTATCCGCCCTTTCGGCGCATGGCGAATCTCATGGTCGAATGCGAGGACCCCGAAGAGGCAGGACGAATGGCGGGCGTCCTCCTCCGAATGGTCAGGACCACCATCGAAGATCTGGGATACCAGGGAATCGAGATACTCGGGCCATCACCTGCGACGGTGCGGCGCGTGAAAAAGAAGTACCGCTGGAACCTGGGCCTGCTATCGAAGAGCGCGAAACGGATCAATGTCTTGTGCCGCAGCGTGCGCGACACCTTCAACGGAGCGGCAAGTACGAAGACGCGGCTAAAGGTGGACCTGGATCCCTACGGGTCCTATTGAATTTAAGCGGCTACTGGTTTGTGTGGTCGCGCTTACGCGCGCCTTCTTGCGCGGCTGCGATCTGCGAGCGCTTTGTTTCGAGGCGGTGCAGGTCCAGCGCTTCTTCGATTAGGCGAAAGACCCGGAGCAAGCCGCGGCGGCAGGTTTGGAGCGCCTTGCGCTGTTCCGCGTTGACCTCGCCGAGTTCCTCGTCGAGCATCATTTCCACATAACCCGCCACCGCAGACAAGGGGGAGCGCATGTTGCGCGAGATGGAAGCGAGGAAGTTCGTTTTTAATCGCTCGACCTGGCGCAGCTCGCTGTTGAGGCGCTCCAACTGGATGTTGGCGAGACGCGTGGCCTCCTGCAACTCTTTTCGGTTGGTTACATCACGAACTATCGCGACAAAATAGCACGTATTGTCGCGGTTGTACGACCGCACGACCATCTCGGCGGAACGCTCTTCCCCTTCCGCGTTCACAAAAACCTCTTCGCTTTGCCCCTCGCCGCGCACGCGCAAATGAGCGAACTTGTTCGCGAGGGTCCCATCATCGAACAGAAATGCCCGAACGCGCCTTCCAACGAGTTGTTCGTGCGGGACCATGAGGAATTCCGCGGCCCGCTGGTTCGTCTCTGTAATGAACTCGTTCTCGTCGAACACAATGATCGGATCGCCGGCGGAATTCAGAATGGTCCGGAGCGTGGCTTCTGAGGACGCCAACTGGGCGGTTTGCCGGGAGGACACCTCCTCAGCCACGCGCAGCCGCTCCGAAAGCACGGCGACCAGCCATCCAATGACAAATATGTAAACGATCTTGACGATCAGGATTCCGGGCTCTTCGGCGAGGCCGGCGCGCCATGCTTCCCACAGCACGGCCAAGGTGTAGCTCGCAGCGCATAGGCTGGACACAAACAAGACGCGCCAGTACCTTCGATCGTACGCGCTGAACGCGACGATAAAGGCGAAGTACAGCAAGTATCCGGCAGTCGTGTCCGCGCCTGTCAAGACAACGATGACGGACACTTCGAAGAAGTTAATAAGAAAGTTGGCCCGCGTGAACAAGAGGTCGTAGCGCTTCTTCCACAACACCGTGTGAATAAAGCCGTGGTGGACCAGGAGGATTATCGAGATTATTGCGATATCGGCTGCATTGCCTTTCGCATAACCCAAACCGACGAGCGAGAGCAGCAGTATGTAAAGGAAGTAGCGGATCGCCAGCCCCATGCGTTCGATGATGACCGGGATCGCGACGCGGGTGGCCTCGTTCATTTTGGCTCCCGGGCCGCTGCGTAGACGGCGTTGCGGGGCAATCCGAGTTCGCTCGACAGCAAGCGCACGGCGTCCCGGCGCGACAGGTTCTCGGACTGCATCAGGGACTCGACCATCTCCCGGATTTCTTCGGCGGACCGTGCCGGTTCGGGGGACGCACCGGATGGAAAATGGAGAAGGATCACGCACTCGCCACGGGGCGGATTGTCCGCGTAGTGGATGGCCAATTCATCGAGGGTTCCGCGCCGGGATTCCTCATGCACCTTGGTCAGTTCGCGGGCCACACATGCCTCGGTTCCCTGAGGGGCATGTCGCGCCATAACCGACAGCGTTTCGGTCAGCCGGTTGGCTGCTTCGAAGAAAACGTGGGTACCGGAGGACCGGGCTCCTTCCGCCATGACCGATTCCGCCGCGCGCGACTTGCGCGGGAAGAACCCCTGGAAGGTGAACCGGTCGGTGGGAAGTCCGCTCACAGACAAGGCGGCGAGAACCGCGGAAGGACCGGGCACAGCAAGGACCGGGAGGTTCGCATCCTGCACGGCTCGGACCAGTCGAAACCCGGGATCAGATACGAGGGGCGTGCCCGCATCGGTTACGAGGGCGACATCTTTCCCCGCGCGAATCTCGGCCACGAGGGAATCGGTCTTCGTTTGTTCGTTGTGATCGTGGTAGCTGGTCAGCGGCGTGTCAATCTCGAAGTGCGCGAGGAGACGGCGCGTATGGCGGGTGTCTTCGGCGGCGACAAGGTCCGCCGCGCGCAGTACGTCGACAGCGCGCGGCGACATGTCCTTTAGATTACCGATGGGTGTCGCGACCACGAACAATTGTCCGGATGACATGACCACCTCATTTGCGGGACGTCTTCGTCAGCGCAGGGCGTAGCCTGAATCGGCGTGATATTCCTGCAGCGAACGAACCGTCCCGGCGCCTTGGCGCATGGCGCGGATGCCCAGTATGGCCGCGCGGGCCGCCGCGAGTGTCGTCATGGTCGGAAGCCCCCGCTCCAGAGCGGTGCGACGAATCGCGCGCTCGTCCGACTTGGATTCTACACCCATGGGCGTGTTGATGATCCAGTCGATATCGCCGTTGATCATGCGGTCGACGACGTGGGGACGGCGTTCCCCGACTTTGTACACTTCTTCAACGGCGATGCCCTGTTCCCGAAGCCGGGCCGCGGTTCCTTCGGTGGCAATGATCCGGAATCCCAGATCTTCAAGTTCCTTCGCCAACCCGCCCATCAACTGTTTGTCGCGATCGTTGAGACTGAGGAACACACTTCCTTCCGTGGGGACACGGTTACCCGCGGCAACCTGGCTCTTGGCGTAGGCCATCCCCATGGTCGTATCGATCCCCATCACCTCGCCCGTGCTCCGCATTTCCGGTCCGAGGAGAATATCGACGCCGGGGAATTTGATGAAGGGGAGCACGACTTCTTTCGCGCTCACGGAGTTGGGTTCGGGGTCTTCCGTCACGCCCAGTTCGCGCAGGGTCTTACCAGCCATGACGCGGGCCGCAATCTTTGCGAGCGGCAGGCCCGTGGCTTTGCTTACGAACGGTACGGTACGCGAGGCTCTCGGATTGACCTCAAGGATGTAGATTTGATCGTCCAGAACGGCGTACTGGATGTTCATGAGGCCGATGACTTGCAGTTCACGGGCAAGGGCGCGGGTCTGCTCTTTGAGGCGCTCTACGATCGCCGGGTCGAGATCGTAGGGCGGCAGGATGCACGCGCTGTCGCCGGAATGCACACCGGCCTCTTCAATGTGCTGCATGACGCCGGCGACGATTACGTCCTCGCCGTCCGAAAGGGCGTCAACATCGATCTCGATGGCGCCTTCAACGAACTTATCAATAAGAATGGGATGTTCGGGCGAAGCTTCGACGGCATGGGTCATGTACCGGTCGAGGGCCGTGTGGTCGTAGACGATTTCCATAGCACGGCCGCCGAGCACGAATGAGGGCCTCACGACGACAGGGAAGCCGATGTTGTCCGCGATGGCGTGGGCCTCGTCCGTTGACGTCGCCGTTTCGTTTTCGGGCTGCAGGAGATCGAGTTTCTGGACGAGTTCGCGGAATTCCTTGCGATCTTCGGCGCGGGCGATGCTCGAAGGCGACGTGCCGATGATGGGAACCCCCGCTTTCTCCAAGGCCTGTGCGAGATTGAGTGGCGTCTGGCCGCCGAACTGCACGATCACGCCCTTGGGCTTTTCGCGATCGTAGATGTTCAGCACGTCCT
>JAHDWY010000479.1 GCA_023384315.1 Candidatus Hydrogenedentota bacterium
GGTGCGAAGGAATAATGAACGAACTCCAGCCGCGTCATGCCGTCCGGCGAAGAAATGGGAAACACGTCCAGGAATACTTCCTGGAGTCCCATGGGTTCGCGTTCGTCGGGCGGCACATTCCATTGAAGGAAGTCCCCGTAAGACTTCGTCTGAATCTCGATTAGATCGGGCAACTCCATCTCATCGGGAATACGCCCTAACGATATGCGATTGGCAGGTTTTACGGGAGCAACAGCCATGCAGAGTACCCTCTAATCTTGGAAAGGTTTAAGTGACTTGGCGTGGCGGAGAGGCAGTTCTACCGCATTCCAAGTCTCGACAAATAGACATAATTCTGCCTGAGGGAAGCACAAACAGAGAGTCTACCATACCGAAATGGTCATGTCAACAATCATGCCAACTTTCGTTCTGGGAGCGCGTGTACGTGAAAAATCGGCGGTTTGACCCTCGATTTTTGTTCTCTTTTCGTGCGAGCGGCCAAGACTGTCAGGCGGTAAGCCTCAGCCTCCCAACGACTTTTTCACCTTCTCAATAAACCGGTGATACAGGGGGTAGGATTTCTCGTTGCTGATTTCCTGAAAACGTTCGATAAGCTCGCGCTGCTCCCGCGAAAGCTTGGTTGGCGTCTCGACCTGAACTCGAACGATCTGATCACCCTTGTGGTATCCGCGCAAGTCCTTTATTCCCATCCCTCTAAGACGGAACAAGGTTCCAGACTGCGTCCCCGGGGGGATCTTCAGATCCGCCTCCCCGGTCAACGTCGGCACTCGCACCTTGTCGCCCAAGATGGCCTGCGGAAAGCTGATCGGCATTTCGCATATGATGTCATTGCCTTCCCGCTCGAAGATCTCGTCGGTTTCGACTTCCACAAAGATGTAGAGGTCGCCGCGGGGTCCGCCGATCTCGCCGGGTTCCCCTTCACCCGAAAGGCGAAGCCGGGAGCCGGTATCGATTCCAGCAGGCAAATCGACTGAAAGCTCCCGCTCTGCCCGGTACCGGCCCGAACCGGAACAGCGCGTGCAGGGCTTCTGAATGATCCGCCCCGTGCCCCGGCATCTTGGACACGTTTGGGAAATGCTAAAGAACCCCTGCGCTCGCCGGATCTGCCCGGTGCCCGAACAGTCCGCGCAAGACTGCGGCTGGGTCCCCGCTTGCGCACCGGTCCCTTTGCAATCGCCGCACACCTCGCGCCGGGCAAACTTAAACGTCCGCTTGGTCCCCATGGCGGCTTCACGCAGGCTCACGGTCAGACGGTACTCAAGGTCATTGCCGGGTCGTGCGGCAGCGCGCCGTCCCCGCCCTCCCCGGCTCTGCCCGAACAGGACATCGAAAAAATCGTCGAAAGGCGCCTCAAACCCGCCGGCGCCGCCGCCGAACCCAAATCCGCCAAAGCCTCCGGGACCACCCGCACCGCCAAACTGGTCGCCCATGTGGCCGAACTGGTCGTACTTGGCCCGCTTGTCGGAGTTTTTCAGGGTGTCATAGGCCTGATTGATCTCTTTGAGCTTTTCTTCAGCCGCTTTGTCGCCACCCGTCTTGTCCGGGTGATACTTGTGGGCCAGCTTGAGATACGCCTTCCGGATCTCCTCGGCGCTGGCGTCTCGCGAAACACCGAGGAGTTCGTAGTAATCTTTTTGTTTCGGCATGGCCATAGTCTATCACCTGAACCCGCGCGACTTCTTCCCGCGCCGGTTTTTACTTCTTCTCTTCGTCGTCCACGACCGTGAAATCGGCATCCACGGATTCACCGCCGGGAGCTTCCTCCTGCTCGGGGTTCACGTACTCCGCCCCGGATTCCGGCGCGGGTCCCGCGCCCTGCGCCGCGCTCGCCTGGTACATGGCTTCCGCCAACTTGTGCGACGCAGTCTGAAGCTTCTCCATCGCGGCTTCGATGGCCGCCACGTCGGAGCCTTCTAGCGTGGACCGCAATTCGCCGATGGCCGACTCGATCGCGCTCTTCTCGTCGCCGCCCACTTTGTCGCCATGCTCGCGCAGGGTCTTCTCGGTCGCGTAGATGAGCGAATCAGCGTTGTTGCGAACCTCGATTTCTTTCTTCTTCGCCTGGTCTTCCTGGGCGTGGGATTCGCCCTCCTTCACCATCCGGTCGATGTCGTCTTCCGACAAGCCGCTGGAGGATTCAATGCGAATCTTCTGCTCCTTGTTCGTCGCCAGGTCTTTCGCGGACACGTGCACGATCCCGTTCGCGTCGATGTCGAAGGTCACTTCGATTTGGGGAATGCCGCGCGGCGCGGGGGGGATGCCCATCAGGTCGAAACGCCCCAGCGTCCGGTTGTGGGCCGCGAGTTCGCGTTCGCCCTGCAACACGTGGATCGTTACCGCGTTCTGGTTGTCCGACGCCGTGGAGAAAATCTGGCGCTTCGTCACCGGGATCGTCGTGTTCCGTTCGATCAACTTCGTGCAGATGCCGCCCAGGGTTTCGATCCCCAGCGACAACGGCGTCACGTCGAGCAGCAAGACGTCTTTCACGTCGCCCGCCAGAACGCCCGCCTGAATCGCCGCACCGATGGCCACGACTTCGTCCGGGTTCACGCCACGGTGCGGTTCCTTCTTGAAGACGGTCTTCACGATTTCGCCGACTGCCGGCATACGCGTCATGCCGCCCACGAGGATGACTTCGTCAATGTCTTCCGCCTTGACGCCGGCGTCTTCCAGCGCGCGGTAGCAGGGGCTCTTCGTCCGCTGCAACAGATCGTCGCAAAGCTGTTCGAGCTTGGCGCGCGTCAACGTGTAGTTCAAGTGCTTCGGCCCGGAAGCGTCGGCCGTCACGAAAGGCAGGTTGATGTCGGTCTGCTTCGTCGTGGAAAGTTCGCACTTGGCCTTTTCAGCGGCTTCCTTCAAGCGCTGCAACGCCATGGGATCTTTTCGCAGGTCGATGCCCTGGTCCTTGAGGAACTCGTCCGCCATCCAGTCGATGATCCGCTGATCGAAGTCGTCTCCGCCGAGGTGCGTGTCGCCGTTCGTGCTCATCACCTCGAAGCTGTCGTCGCCGATGGCCAGGATCGAAATATCAAAGGTGCCGCCGCCGAGGTCGTATACGGCGACTTTCTCGTTCTTCTTCTTCTCGAGTCCATACGCCAAGGCCGCGGCCGTCGGCTCATTGATGATGCGCAGCACTTCCAGACCCGCGATCTTTCCCGCGTCCTTCGTGGCCTGCCGCTGCGAATCGTTGAAGTAGGCCGGCACGGTAATCACCGCCTGGCTGACCGACTCGCCGAGATACGACTCCGCGGTCTCCTTCATCTTGCGCAGGATCATGGCCGAGACCTCGGGGGGCCGGTAGTCCTTGCCCTGCACCGTAACCTGGCAATCTCCCGATGCCGTCTCGCCTACTTTGTACGGCACCAGCTTCTCTTCCTCGGACACCTCGGAATGACGCCGCCCCATGAACCGCTTGATGGAGAACACGGTGTTCTGCGGGTTCGTGATGGCCTGCCGTTTCGCCACGGCGCCGACCAAACGTTCCCCATCCTTCGTAAAACCGACCACGGACGGCGTCGTCCGGTTGCCTTCTGCGTTTGCAATGACCGTCGGTTCGCCGCCTTCCATCACGGCGACGCACGAGTTCGTCGTACCCAGGTCAATGCCGATTACTTTCCCCATTGCGATCGTGCCTCCATTCCGAATCGATTCTTTGTAAACCGGGTTGTGCGCCGCCTACGCAGACGCGTCGCCGCCGTCCTCGGCGGACGTTTCCGGCGCGGACGCAGCCGGCGCTCCCAGAGAAACCACGACCTTCGCGGGACGCAGCACCATCTGGCCCAGCCGGTACCCTTTCTGAAATTCTTCCACCACGGATTCCGGCGGAGCCTCCGCCGATTCCCGCTGCATCACGGCTTCGTGAACGTTGGGATCGAAGGGTTCACCCACCGAAGCGATGGGCTCCAATCCATGGCGGCTCAGCACATCTTGAAATTGCTTCAGCACCATGGCCACGCCTTCGCCTAACGCGCCGGGATGATCTTCCGCGTGCTTCAACGCCAGTTCGAGGTGATCCACCACCGGCAGGATATCCCGAATCAATCCCTCTGCCGCGGTCTGGCGAATCCGTTCCGCATCACGCGCCATGCGCTTGCGGTAGTTGTCAAAATCGGCCCGCGCGCGCAGAAGCTGATCCGCCAGTTCCGACCGTTCCCTTTCCAGTGCAACGAAATCCGCCTCGATCGCCGAAGCGGCGTCCGTTTCCTCCGCGACCGGCGCGGCTTCCTGCGCTGTGTCGCTATCAGACGCGGCGAACCGCGGGGCCGTTTCGTCTAAAGAAGCTTCCGCCAGAGATTCCTCGACCGGCGCTTCCGTCTCGTCTACACGTTCTGCCCGT
>JAHDWY010000480.1:0-3825 GCA_023384315.1 Candidatus Hydrogenedentota bacterium
ACGGACCTACACGGACCTACACGGACCTACACGGACCTACACGGACCTACACGGACCTACACGGAGTTGCACATGGACGCACGCAGAGGTGCTATCTGATTTCATCTGAAGCAGGTTCCATGGTTGCGCGCGACTCCACCAACCTTCATAATGCCTTTTTCCCCGGGACGAATGGAGGTTTCCGATGAGTTTTCTTGCCCTTGCTGTTGTCGCGTTGAGCGCGGGTCCCACCGTTTCGATCGATCCGGCGCCGTATACGGATTTGTATGCGCAAGAAGAGGTCACGTTTTACGACACCGAAGACGGGTTGCCGAGTATCGATGTTCCGGCAATTGCGTTGTTGTCCGATGGAACGCCGGTTGCCTTGACGGCACAGGGATACGCACGCTTCGACGGAACGACGTGGCAATCGCAATGGCTGGATCAGGCGGGCGGCCTCTCGTT
The DNA here is from genome assembly GCA_023384315.1 of Candidatus Hydrogenedentota bacterium. Classification (GTDB taxonomy): domain Bacteria; phylum Hydrogenedentota; class Hydrogenedentia; order Hydrogenedentales; family SLHB01; genus JAHDWY01. Next base: position 445 of record JAHDWY010000480.1, read on the forward strand.
AATCGCGGCCTCAGATGATGGGTCTCACTTCTGGGTTGCCGGCGGCGATCGCGTAATCCAGGTTGGCGAGACGACGATAGCCTTGCGCATCCCGCGCGGGACGGTGACGGCGCTGGCCTCGGCGGGCGACAGCGTGTTTGCCGGCACGACGGATGGCATTTGGCTGATCGATAACGGCAAGCGGAAGCGGATACTGCGGGCGGACTACCAAGTAATGTCGCTGGCGAAGGTCGATCAGAATCTCTATTGGGGAACCGATCGGGAGTTGCTCCACGTCGGCCTGACGGGGTGGCGCGGGAAGCCCTCTCCCCTCTTCCCTCAGGATGAAAACCTCAGTTGGGCGCCCACGGACGTGTCGGCGCTGGCGGCCGATGACGGCACGCTCTGGCTGGCCGCGCGGGAGGGCGCAGGCCGATTCGAGAACAACCAGTGGTCCTTGTATACGGGCGAGGACGGTCTCCCCTACGCGGAGTTTACCTGCGCGGACACCGGGGAACCGGGTGTGGTGTGGTTCGGCACGGAACGCGGCGCCATCCGGTTCGACGGGGAGCACTGGTTCTACCGCGCGGGCAAGCGCTGGATTCCGGATGACCACGTGAACGACCTTGCCATTGCCGATGACGGCACCGCCTGGATCGCGACGCCGGCGGGCATTAGCCGCATCACCCGCGTTCATCGTACGCTCGCGGAGAAAGCGGACGAGTTCGAGCGCATCATCGACGAGCGTCACCACCGGCTGGATAAGTTCGTGCTGCGCTGTTACTTCGACGAACCAGGGGCGCTCGACACGGCGTGGCAACGGGCCACGGACAACGACGGACTGTATACGTCCATGTACGGCGCGTCGCAGTGCTATCGCTATGCGGTGACGAAGGACCCCGCCGTCAAGGAGCGTGCGAAGGGTATTTTCGATGCCGTTAAGCTGCTGTTTGACGTTACCGGCATTCCCGGTTTTCCGGCGCGGGCGGTCATTCCCGTGGACGGAAACGAAGATCCGAACATCGGATTCAGTGAAGCCCAGAATCTTGCCATGCAAAAAGAGGACCCCCTCTGGAAGAATATCGTGCCCCGCTGGCCGTTGAGCGAAGACGGCAAGTATTGGTGGAAGTGCGACACGAGCAGCGACGAGACCTGCGGGCATTTTTTCTTCCTGGCGGTGTACTACGATTTGATATGCGAAACCGAGGCCGAACGGCAGGAAGTGCGCGACCTGGTTCACAAGTTCGCGAGCCATATCGTGGACAACGGATTCACGTTGACCGATCACGACGGCAAACCCACGCGGTGGGCGAACTGGTCGCCGGAGTATGTGAACGGCAAGGACGGCTGGGCGGATCGCGGAATTCAGTCCATCGAGATTCTTTCGTATTTGAACGTGGCGCTGCACATCACGGGCGACGCGAAGTTCGCGAATGCGGCGAAGTACCTGCGCGACGAGCACGATTACCACGCGAATGCGATCAAAGGCCGTAGCGCATGGCCGCCGGCGGCGGTCGTGCCTTGGGATCCGAATCTGGCGTTTCTCAGTTACTACGGCCTCATCGAGTACGAGCAGGACTCCGAATTGAAACAGTTGTACAAGCTTTCGCTGGACAACAATTGGCTATTTCTTGCGCGGCAGAACGATCCGTTCTTCAACACCGTGTGGTTGGCCTTGCACCCCGAGGACGGTTTGGAAACTGAGCCGGAAGAAGCAGAGACCGAACGGCGGCGCGCGCTGGATCGCATGGCGACGACGCTTGCACGCACGCCGCAATTGCTCATCGACTGGCGTATGGAGAATGCCCATCGGCTGGACGTATATCTTGACCCGACCTTGCGCCAACGCGACGATTACGGCTGGCTCGAACGCTCAGGCGACGCGGTCCCCATCGAAGAGCGTTCGCACATCCGCATCAATTCGGATCATTTCGATCTCAACTGGGGCGGCGAAGGCAAGACCGAGTACGAGGGCACATTCTACCTGTTGCCGTACTACATGGCGCGGTACTATGGATTGCTAACCGACTAACGAATCGGGAGGACCCGAGATGGTGTACGTCTCGGATCCTCCCCTCTTCTTCCGGCACCCCCAAATACCTAGAAGTCGGACAAATCCTCATCGTCCAACGGAATCACTGCTTCGGGTTTCATGACCTTTTGCGCGCCTGCATGGGCCAGTTGGCGTGGCGCGCGCCGCTCTGCTGCGGGTTCCGCAAGGCTCGGTGCCGCTGCGCGACCTGCCTTTTTGGGGTTTGGCAATGCGACGCTGTGACCGTTTGTGGAGCCGTTGCCATTTCGGTTGTTCGAGCGCGCACCGGCCACGATGCCGGTCAATACCAGGACCATGTCGTTCAGTTCGCGGGCCTGGGCCGAAAGCTCCTCGCTGGCCGCGGCCGCTTCTTCGGAGTTCGCGGCACTGGACTGGGTCACCTGGTCCATTTGAGCGACGGCAGAGTTGATCTGCTCGACACCTTGCGCCTGTTCGTTGCTGGAAACAGTCACTTCCGCGACAAGCTGCGCGACTTTGCCGGCGTTGGTCGCGATTTCGTCAAGTATCGAGCGCACTTCATCGGTCGCTGTGACACCGTTATCGGCGTTGCGCTGCGATTCTTCAATCAAGGCGGCGGTATTGCGGGCCGCCTCTGCGCTGCGCTGAGCGAGGTTGCGCACTTCCTCGGCCACGACGGCGAAGCCCTTGCCCGCGTCGCCGGCGCGCGCCGCCTCGACCGCCGCGTTCAACGCGAGAAGATTGGTTTGGAACGCGATTTCATCGATCGTCTTGACGATCTTCGCCGTTTGGTCCGAGGACTCCTTGATTCGGCCGATCCCGGTCGACATGCGACCCATGGCATCCCGGCCTTTCTCGGCGGCTTCGCTCGCGGCGATGGCCATCTGGTTTGCCTGCCGCGCGTTGTCGGCGTTCTGCCGCGTCATGGACGTGATTTCTTCCAGCGAAGCGGACGTTTCTTCCAGGGCTGAAGCCTGTTCGCTTGCCCCGCTGGCCATGGACTGGCTGGACTGCGCCACCTGCATGGAAGCGGATTCGACCTGATGGCTACCCGAGGTGAGCGCGGCGATGACTTTATTTAATGGCCCAGAGATGGAGCGGGCGATGAAGTAAGCCATTACGAAGCCGATGACGAGCGCGAGACCGGTTGCCGTGAGCATGACCATTCGCATCCGGGCGTATGTGGTGTCGCTGGACTTGTAGGCTTCGTCGGCAAGTTTCTGGTTTATTTCGACCAATTCTGTCAGAGACCGGTCTATCTCGGAGAATACTTGGAATGCTTCGCCTTCGAGAAGGACCCGAGCTTCGGCAGCGTTATTTTGGAGGGCCAGTTCGAGAACTCGTGCTTCGAGTGGGCGGTAGGCCTGCCAGGCGGCGTCAAGCATTACGAC